>JAFZLE010000125.1 GCA_017551645.1 Clostridia bacterium
CATGCGGCTCACTATCCGCGTCTGGCTCACCCCGGGCAGGGTATACTCGGCTTTGAGCACCGCCGCCGCCGCGTTCATGGAGCTTACCCCGGGCACCACCTCATAATCATACCCCAGGCGGTCCAGTTCGTCCATCTGCTCGCGTATCGCGCCGTAAACGGACGGGTCGCCCGTGTGCAGCCTCACTATAACGCTTTCCTTCGGATACGAAGTCATAGTCTTTATGACCTCTTCCAGCGTCATGGACGCGCTGTTCATTCTTACGCAGCCCTCCCGGCAGTAAGAAAGCAGCTCCGGGTTCACCAGCGAACCCGCATAGATAACCAAATCCGCTTTTTTCAGCAGCTCCATGCCCCTTACGGTGATGAGATCGACTGCTCCCGGGCCCGCGCCTGTAAAGTATATCATATTTCGCCCTCCATTGCCGCCGCGAACACGAATACGGGGTTCTGCGCTTTGAACATATTGTAACGCCCGACCTTTTCCAGCCGGGACACGGCTATCTGCGCGGCCGAGAAATCAGCGTATCCGGACAGCAGTTTCATATACAGCTGCGCGCTCTCCATGGTGACCGCCGTAGCGCAGACGCGAATGCGCCGGCCGAAGCTCTCCAGTTTTTTCAAGATCTCTTCGGTCTCGCCGCCCGTGCCGCCCAGGAACACGTGGGTAGGCGCGGGCAGGCCTTCCAGCGCTTCGGGCGCGCTGCCCGGAACGACGCTTATATTGAGCGCGTGGAACTTCTCCCTGTTTTGGCCGATCAGGCTCAGCGCTTCCGCGTCCCTCTCTACGGCCCAGACCTCGCCAAGCGGGCAGTTTAACGCGCACTCCACCGACACGCTGCCCGTGCCCGCGCCCACGTCCCACACCACGCTGTCAGGCGAGAGCCTTAAAAGCGACAGCACCCGGGCGCGTATCTCAGCTTTGGTCATGGGCGTCTTGCCCCGTATGAATTCCTCGTCGCCAATACCAGAGAGCGCGCTGTCCCTTTGGGGCTGCTCGTTCACTGTAAGCGCCACCGAGAGACTGTCGTACTTTCTGTCTTCGTAAGGCCCGACGGACTCGTCTTCGTAGCTCAGTTTTTCGCCTATATACAGTTTAAGCTCTCCCAAACCGCCTTCGCGAAGCGTGTCCCGCACCCATTTGGGATCGTTTTCCCCGTCCAGCAGCACTATCGTTTTCGGGTTCGCGCGGCAGAAATGGCACAGCGCGTTTTTGGAAAGCACCCGTCCGTGGGCGGACACTATTTTCGCGTCCTGCCAGCTCATACCCAGACGCGCGCACAGCGCCTGCACGCTGCTGATGCCGCAGAGCACATGCACGTTTTCCCTGCCAAAGCGCTTAACGAGCAGCGGCAGCAGGCTGTAAAGCCCTGTATCGCCGGACAGCAGCGCGGCTGCCTTTTCGCCCCTGTCAAGCGCCTGTCTCATTTCGTCCATGGCAGCGCCAAAAGGCGTAAGAGGGCGCCGTTTGGCTTCCGGCACCAGCGCGTCGTTCCTTTCGGCGCACCACACCAGGTCAGAAGAGTTTATAACGCTTAGAGCCTCAGGCGTCAGCATGTCCGCGCTGCCCGGGCCCGCGCCTATCACATGCAGCTTATTCATGCCTCTTTATCCTCTTTTGACCGGTAGCCCCGGGGTGTGATAAGCTTTTCGCCGCTTATGCGCGTAGTGGCGGAACCCACGAACACGGTGGTGAACATGTCTGCCGGATAATCCCTGAGTTCCTCCAGCGTCATTGTCCTGGAAAGCTCGTTTTCCCGCCCTATGTTCGCCGCCACGCCGCAGGCGGTCTCGGGGGACAGGATCTCAAGCAATATCTCGCATGCGCGTTTCAGATAATCCGGGCGCTTGTGGCTGGCAGGGTTGTATATGGCCAGGCACAGCCCCGCCTGGGCGGAAAGGCGCAGCCTCTGCTCTATCGTCTCCCAGGGCGTAAGCGCGTCCGACAGCGATATCACCGCAAAATCGTGGCCCAGAGGCGCCCCCAGCAAGGCTCCGCCGCTCAAAGCCGCAGTCACGCCGGGCACGATCTCCACATCTATGCCCTGTATACCCTCGCTGAGTTCAAGGACCAGGGACGCCATGCCGTACACTCCCGCGTCGCCGGAACAGATCATCGCTGTCGTCTTGCCTGACAGCGCCGCGTCTATGGCCATCTGGCAGCGCTCTTTTTCCCGGCGCATGGGCGTTTGAAGGTACTCCTTGTCGGGAAACAGGGGCCTGACCAGGTCGTTGTACACCTGGTAACCCACTATCACGTCCGCGTTTTCCAGCGCTCTTGCTGCCCGAACGGTCATATCCTCCGCGCTGCCGGGGCCGATACCCACCACATAAAGCTTATTCATACAGTACAGTCCTTCAGTTCAGTTTATACAGGAAGGTCATGCCTTCCTTCTCCCCGGAAAGCATTTTTCCCAAATCGTCTATAAATGTGCCTATTTTGTCCGTAGACTGGTACAAAGACGGCTGAGTACAGAACACGTTGCCTGCGCTGACCGCCTTGAAATCCGAAAGCAGCGGCTGCATGGAGATGAGCTCCTCAACGCTTGCCATCGGCGCCTCTATGGCGGAATTGTATACCAGATAATCCGCGTCCTTCGCGGTCATATAGAAGGTCTCCATGGTCACGCTCACGGAAGCGTTGGTCTCCTGCCCTTCTATGGACTCAAAAACATAGCTGCCTCCCGCCAGCTCTATGGAGCGCGCTATGTAGTCCTCGCTTCCGCGCACGGTGACCGTGCCGTCGGGTTTTATCGAGAAAAACGCCACGGTTCTGCCGCTTCCGCCCTCCGGGTCTGCCGCCTCC
>JAFZLE010000126.1 GCA_017551645.1 Clostridia bacterium
GGTGGGGCCGTTGCCTTCCATGCCGTATACCGCGTCCACCAGGCACAGCCGGGGCTTGAAGCGTTCGTTTATGTCCACCAGCATGTCCGCGAATTGGGCGTGCTTGGGGTATTTGTAGTGGTATTCGGGTTTGAAGGTGCCCGGGATAGCCCCGAACATGTTTTTGACGCAGGCGGACATGCCCATCATGCCGTGGGTCTTCAGCTTGCAGAAATTGATTATCGCATCCGCGCCGTCAAGATACTTTGTGTATTCCAGCTCCTTAAGCGTATGCCCCCGGGGATTGTCCGCGTGGGCATGGGTGAAATCATGGTTGAGCTCTGCACCCGCTTCTGTCACCGCTTTGACGCCGGTAGCGGCGTAGACGGCGTTGACGTACGGGGCGGTATACAGCCCGCCGGGGGAGTCGCCAACTATCACCTTAGCGCCTTTAGCCACCAGCATGCGGCACAGCTCCGTCAGCAAAACGGGATGCGTGGTAGCGGCGGAAGCGGGCTTCAGCATGCTTACTAGGTTCGCCTTTATGACTATCGTCATGCCCGCTTTGACAAAATCAAGCCCGCCCAGGGGCTTCAGTACAGCTTCCAGGGCGGGACGGACTTCTTCCGGGTCGTAGCTGTTGCAGCCTGTGACAGAAACCGTGTTACGCAACTTCGTCCTCCGTGCTCTCGGGTATGGTCTCGTTATCGTTTTCGGGCAGAAGCAGGGGCAGCAGCACGCTGTCTTCGGGCAGCACGTAAATGGCGTTCTCCCAGTCGTACAGCGACATCACGCCGTATATGGCGGCGTCGGTCTGGCCGGCCTTGGCCTGCTCCTCATAGAGCATGACCTGGCACTCGCTGATCTTGAGGCGGCAGTCCTTGTAGCTGATTATCTTCTCAAAGAATGGGATCGCCTGCTGGTACTTGCCTTCGTCCTGATACATCTTGCCGCCGTTATATACGTCTTCCAGATCTTTAAGGTATTTTCCGGCTTCCTCGTATTCGTCCTGCATGGACTCCATGCCCCGGGCAGCGGCGTCCAGGTCGCTTTCGGCCAGCTGCAGATAGTGGTTGAACTCGATCTCAAAACTGCTGTCAATGAGCTGCTGCAGCGGAGCGGCCATGGCTTCGGACCTGTCCAGCACGCTCTTTGCGTTTTCACGGGCCTCAGCGAACTTGCCGTTCTGGATATCTATAACGGCTTCGTTGTAGACGTCCAGAGCGTAAAGCGTGCTTTCGGGGCCTCCTTCCGGCACCAGGTTGTAGTACAGATACGCGTTTTTATAATCTCCGTTTTCCACGGCAAGATCGCCCAGAGCCTCAAAGGAGCCAACGCTCTTTTGCACCGTCGCCTGGGCGTCGGCGTCGAGGGAGTTTAAGTACAGCGTCGACGCGGCTTCGACTTCGCCCCTCTCAAACAGGCTCAGGCAGCTGGCGGTGTGCGCCTTGGTCTTGCTGTCACGGTAGCCTTCGATGGTGGAAAACAGCTGACCCGCCTCGGCGTAGGACTTTGCTTCCAGCAGTTTGGAGGCGTCCATGTACTGCTTTTCCGGTTTGAGCAGCACAAAATAGCAGCCCAGAAGCCCGCCCAGCACGCTTAATATCATGAGCCAGATCAAAAACCTGGCCAGACGCTGCGCTTTCTTTACCTGACTGGAATGCTTCACGCTCTTTTTCATGCCCTCCCCTCCGTAAGTTGCCATCCATTATAGCATAATGAAATACTTTTGTAAAGATTTGAAATAAAAATATAACAACATGGCGCGAAAACACGTCAAAGCTTGACATATGTGATACAATATAATCGGTAAGATGTATGCGAGGGGCAATAAATGATCTACACGCTTACGCTGAATCCCGCACTGGATAAAACGCTTACGGTGCCATCTTTCGCCGCCGGAAAGGTAAACAGGGTGCTCTCTGCCCGCCTTGACCCGGGCGGGAAGGGGATAAACGTAT
Organism: Clostridia bacterium; assembly: GCA_017551645.1. Taxonomy (GTDB): domain Bacteria; phylum Bacillota; class Clostridia; order Christensenellales; family Aristaeellaceae; genus RUG14130. Next base: position 1,941 of record JAFZLE010000126.1, read on the forward strand.
CCAAGACGCTGAAAGAACTGGGCGCCGATAGCGTCGCCATGGGCATATTGGGCGGCAGCGCCGGCGAGTATATACTTAAGGCGCTGTCGGACATGGGGATAAAAGGCGATTTCGTGCCTTCCCAAAGGCCGACGCGCACAAATATCAAACTGTTCGACCCTGTCACGCGGGTGACTACCGACATAAACGAAGCGGGCGGCATAGACCCGGAGGACTTCGCGCTTCTTAAGTCGCGCCTGAAAAGCGTGCTGAAGGACGGAGACATATGCGTGATCTCAGGCAGGCTGGACGGTCTGAACGTAGACGCGGGTGCATGGATAAGCGAGATAAGCCTGTCCGGGGCGGAGGTGTTCCTTGACACCCAGGGAAAAGCACTGAAAGCGGGCGTGTACAGCGGCGCGTACATGATAAAGCCCAACGCAGAGGAGATGGCGGAGCTTACCGGGCGCGCAGTCGATACGTTTGACGACGCCGCGGCCCGCGCAAAGGAAGTTCTGGACGTTTCTCCCGTACAGGCGGTGCTGGTATCCATGGGAAGGGAAGGCGCGGTATACGCGGACGGCGAAAACGTGCTGTACGCCGAGAGCCCGCATATCCAGGCCGCGAGCAGCGTGGGCGCGGGGGACAGCATGCTGGCAGGCTTCGTCTGCGGGCGGAGCGGCGGCATGTCCGCAGAGGAGTGCTTCAGGCTTTCTGTCGCCTGCGGAGCCGCAGCGGCCGGGACGCAGGGCAGCGCCAGCCCCGACAAAGAAACGGTATATTCCCTGCTAAGTCAGGTCAAGATCCGGAGGATATAAGAAAATGAGCCTAACAAAAGTCCAGGCGCACAGAGGTTTCAGCGCCGTCGCTCCCGAAAACACGCTTCCCGCGTTCCAAATGGCGGTGGATATAGGCGCGGACGGCATAGAGTGTGACATCCATCTGACCCGCGACGGCAGGTTCGTGGTGTGCCACGACAGCACTATAGACCGCACTTCGACCGGCAGCGGGGAGATCGCCTCCAAGACGCTGAAAGAACTGAAACGCTGCGATTTCGGCGTCAAATTCTCTAAGGCCTTCAAGGGCACCCGCATCCCCACGCTGGAGGAGATGCTGGAAGTGGTAAAGCCCCTGGAGGTCATAAACATAGAGATCAAGCGTTTTGAGCATCCCATGGGGCTGGACGCGGCGCTGGACCTGTTTTACGGCATACTGGTATCTCACGGGGTACTTAAGCAGGTGATAGTGTCAAGCTTTGACGAATTGGCGCTTAAACGGCTTAAACAGCTGCACAAAGACGTCTACACCTGCCTGCTTTATTCCCACGGGACCGCGAAGGCGGCCAGGGCGCAGAAACTGGGCTGCGACGCGATACATCCCGCGTACGAGTTTTTATCAAAGGCTACCATCAACTCCGCCCATAAGCGCGGCATGAAAGTGAACTGCTGGACGCCCAACGGCGAGGACGAGATCGAATACATGGTAAAGCAGGGCTGCGACGGCATAATCACCAATTATCCGGACCGGGCGCTGAAAATCATACGGGAAATCGGTAAATGAGAAGAAACAGGTATTACAGAAAATGGCTCAGCGGCGACCGCGGCA
>JAFZLE010000127.1 GCA_017551645.1 Clostridia bacterium
CAGAAAAACCGCGACGCTTTTCTGCGCTTTATGCAGGCCGTGAAGCAGGGCTTATTATATTTCTGGACCAGGCTCTGCGTGGTTTCGCTGATACTGTGGCAGACAGTCAAAAACATAGCAACGGGCATATACGGAGCGATACAAACTTTAGTTAAGAATTGGCGTGAAAAGCCCAAAAAGATTAAAACAAAACAGCCGGCGAAAAAAGCATTCCATACCCATACCGCCGATAAAACCAAAAGATCTCAGATAAAAGCATACAATCAGGCAAAGACAAAAGCGGCGACATCCGGAAAAACACATTCCGTCGCCCGCGCGAACATCGGCAAACCCGGCAGGAACGTAGCCGCCGTCAGACAGACAAGCGCCGCAAAACGGACTTCATCAACTTCCTGGTCGGCGTACATCCGAACCGCAAAAGCGCCGCAGAGAAGCAAGCCGAAGAAGCTTGTGGACAGCATGTTCAGCCTTAAGCATATACGCTCGACTGTGGCGGTCATCCTGCTGGCTTTCACCGTGCTGACCATAGTCATGTGGGGAACGCTTACGGATTCCGGGCAGCGCTCTTTTGCAAAACTGGGCGCCGGGTCATGGAAAGGGTACATACTGCTGGGTGACGAATATATGGCTGAATCGAACTATATGAGAGCCGTCGAGTCATATTACAGCTCTATCAGAAAGAAACTCAGCCTGGAGGGGACGTATAAACTGGCCGCCGCGTATTCTTATACAGGGGATATCTCACGGGAAGTGAACGCGCTGCTCGCGTGCGTAAAAAACTATCCCGACTACAAAATGGCTTACGTGCAGCTGTACAAGATCTTCCCGTATGAGGAAACGCGTCCCGCGGAAGTAAACAGGGTGATAGGGGTCGGACTGGAACGTTTCGGGAATCTGGAATAAAAAACAAGACGGGTGAAGATCTCACCCGTCTTGTGATTTGTATAAGCCTTAGCAGGCGATAAGCCTCTTGGCCAGTTCGGCGGCGGAAGCCGCGTCGGCGGAATATCCGTCGGCGCCGATCTGATCGGCGTAATCCTGAGTCACGGGAGCACCACCGATCATGACTTTGACCTTGTCGCGCACACCGGCGTCCTCAAGCGCTTTGATGGTGGTGGCCATCATGGGCATCGTTGTGGTGAGCAGCGCGCTCATGCCGATAATGTTGGCGCCCTGCTTAGCCGCATTGACGAAACTGTCGGGGGAGACGTTCTCGCCCAGATCCATAACGGTAAAGCCGACGCCTTCAAGCATCATGCCCACCAGGTTCTTGCCTATGTCGTGCAGGTCGCCCTCTACGGTGCCGATAGCGACAGTGCCCAAAGACTGCACGTTGTCCGCCTGAAGCAGAGGCTTTAGTATGGCAGTGCCGGCTTTCATGGCACGCGCGGCTACCAGAACTTCGGGGACGTACACTTCGCCGTTTTTGAACAGTTCGCCCAATTCGGTCATGCCAGCGACAAGGCCGTCATTGAGCACTTCGGAAGCGGACACGCCTTCGGCCAGCGCTTCATTCACCAACTGCTCGACTATCTTTTTGCGGCCGTCCATAACAGCCTGCGAAATGGCTTTAAGATCTGCCATATTATACCTCCACCTCGAATATCTGAGTAGATTTTAGCACATGAAGGTAAAAAACACAACTATAAAACGAAATTTAATGTAAATTTGTGTATACGCCTTTTCAAGCGTTCATACTTATGTTATAATAATACTGGTGTAACTCGTATTGGAGGATGAAATGTACAGGATTGATAGATTCAGAGACAAAGGTCTATCCGGCTGTGCTTTGTTTGATGACAGCAAGAACATATACTATCTTACCGGGTATACCGGCGAGGGTTCGCTGCTGGTCACTTCTGACCAGGCAGTCATCATAACGGATTTCAGATACGTGGAACAGTGCGAGCGCCAGGCCCCCGAGTGTACCCTGGAACAAACTACGCGTGACAGGAACAAGAACGCCATACTGAAGGAATACCTTGACCGTGCATCCGCGAAAGAACTGTTCGTGGAGACAGATGTGCTCACGGTAGACCAGTATGATGCCTTAAAAGAAGGTCTGCCCGGGGTAGAACTTCGCAAGATGCCGTCCACCGTGCAGCAGATGCGCATGGTCAAAGACGAAACAGAGATCGCGTGCCTAAAAGATGCCGCCAGGATCTCCTGCGAAGCGTTTGAGGCGCTGCTTAAGCAGTTAAAGCCTGGTATGACAGAAAAGCATGCCTGCGCGCTGCTTGAGCATGAAATGCGGGTAAGGGGCAGCGAAGGCATTGCTTTCGACACTATTGTTGCAAGCGGCGTAAACGGCTCTCTGCCGCATGCTATACCCAGCGACAAACCGCTTCGCGAAGGTGAACTCATCACCTTCGACTTTGGCGCCAGGTCAGGCGGTTACTGCGCGGATATCACGAGAACGATCGCCATGGGTCCAATCTCACAGGAACTAAAGGACATATACGACGCTGTCTATACCGCGCACATGAATGCGCTTAACAAAGTTAAGGCTGGCGTGAACGCCAAAGACCTGGACCAGCTTGCCAGGGATTATCTTGAAAAACTGTACCCTGGCGCCTTTGGCCATTCTCTGGGCCACGGCGTGGGCCTGTATATACACGAGTCTCCCAGCGTCAGCTTCAGGTCGGACACGGTACTTGAGCCCGGTCATGTGATAACCATCGAACC
>JAFZLE010000128.1 GCA_017551645.1 Clostridia bacterium
AGGTACCTGTTCAACACTTTGTTCATAGTGCTGATGGGCTGCGTGGGCCATATAGTTCTCAGTTCCATGGCGGCTTTCCCTTTGGCCAAGTTTCGCTTTCCGGGCAGCGAGTTCATGAGCAGGATCATAGTGTATTCTCTGATGGTCACCTCGTCTGTCACGGCGGTGCCGACTTACATGATAATGAGTCGGCTTCACTTGGTTGATACGTACTGGGCGGTCATATTTCCCGCGTTTTCGCTGCCTCTGGGTCTGTTCCTTATGAAAAATTTCATGGAACAGGTGCCAACTGCCCTGATCGACGCTGCTTCCATAGACGGATCCAGCTATTTCGGTATGCTTTGGCGGATAATAATGCCTGCGGTCAAGCCCGCCTGGATAACGCTGTTCATAGTGTGCTTCCAGGGATTGTGGGGCAACAGCGCGGGTAACTTCATTTACACCGAGAGTCGTAAGCCTCTGGCGGCGATGCTGCAGAATCTGTCAGGTTCCGGAGTTGCGCGTACGGGCGTGGTAGCGGCAAGTTCACTGTTCATGTTCATGGTGCCTTTGGCGGCTTTCATAATCTCTCAGTCCAACGTTATGGAGACCATGGCTACCAGCGGCATAAAGGAATAGGAGGGCGAAGGTATGCTTAAAAGGTTCATATGCCTCATGAGTGCCCTTTTGCTCGTTTGCCTGGCGGCGGGCTTGGGCGAGGGCTCGTCCAACTATCTTTACGATTCCAACAACAATATGGTGCCTGCTCCTCCCGCGTACATACACGCCAGGACCTATATGGCCAGCGATTTTGAGGAGCTGAACAATCTGAAAAGCATGCAGGCGGCCTTTGAGAGGAATGGAAAGTTATATGTGACATGCTCGAACCGCCTTATCATATTCAGCGACGAGTTCGATGTGCTGTACACCTCTCAGAGTTATATCGGCCTGGACGGGCGCAAGACGGATTTCGACAGCAACGTAGGCGTTTTCGTAACTGAAGACGGCGAATACTACATTTGCGAACCTAACCGCAGCCGCATACTTCACTTTGATGCGGACAATAACCTGCTGCGTGTGCTGGACAATCCCGGTATCACGGGCATTGACGCGAGCGTCAGGTACCGCCCCACACAGGTGGCCGTAGACAAAACGGGGCGCATATTCGTGGTGGCTAAAGGCATGTACGAGGGCATCGTGGAGCTTAACCATGACGGCAGCTTCCAGGGGTTCTACGGTGTGAACGAGGTGCAGTACAACATCTGGAACCTGATGTGGAGGAACATGGCCACTAAGGAACAGCGTGCCAGGATGAGCCTGTGGCTGCCTACAGACTTCACCAACCTGTGCATCGACAGCGACGGATTCATATTTGCCACGGTGCAGTCTTCATCTGCGGCGGAATCGGTAATGCGCCTGAACGCCAAAGGCGAGAACATACTCAGGGTGGACGATGATGACGAGTATCCCAAGGGAGACCTGTGGCTCAACCAGATGACCACCACCGGCGCGCCGGTAGGCGCCAGCGAGTTCGCGGCTGTGGACACCAACGAGTATGGCGTGTACATCTGCCTGGACATAACCCGTAACCGGGTGTTCGCCTACAACGAGGACGGGAAACTGCTCTTCATATTCGGCGGACCGGGCAACCGAAAGGGGTATTTCCGCGGCCCTGTGGACGTGGACTTTATTGGGGACAGCATCGTGGTACTGGACTCCACTGCCGAGACCATAGAAGTATTCTCAGTAACGGACTACGGCAGGGCACTCATGAGGGCTGTGGAAGCGCAGTACAATTATGACTACGCCGCCGCCGAGGGCTATTGGAGGGAAGCGCTTTCATACAACCAGAATCTGTTCATCGCATATTCGGGTATCGGCCGCGCCATGCTGCGGAGCGGTGACGCCGACGGTGCGCTTTATTACCTGAAGCTTGGAGATGACCGCAAGTATTATTCAAAGGCGCTGGAGAAAGTTAGGAACGAGAAGCTTAAGGAATACCTGGTGCCGGTCGCACTTACGCTGATAGGGGCGCTTATTGCGCTGAAGATCGTCAAAAAGCTTGTACGACGCTCAAAAGAAAAGAGGCAGACCGCATGAGAATACTGTCCGAAATAAACAACGCGTGCCGCCGCTTCCCGCTGTACATACTTGGCCATCCCTTCAAAGGCTTTGACGAGATGAAGTACGAAAAGCGCGGCAGCCTGATATTCTGCCTGTTCGTACTGTTTTTCAGCTGCATGCTCAACGTGCTCGAGTATGTATACAACGGTTTTCTCATAAACTACAACGACCTGTACAAGGTATCCACGCTGTACCTGATGATGGTGACGGCTTTCCCTGTGGCGCTGTTCGTGACAGGCAACTGGTCAGTGACATCGCTTATGAACGGCAAAGGCAAGTACGTTGAGATATTCATGGTCACCATGTATGCCCTGTACCCGTACTGCATACTGCGCGTAGTGGCGCTGATACTCTCAAACGTGCTGCTGTTAGACGAAATGGCGATAGTCAGTGCCATAAAAGGCATCGGCATCGCGCTGTTCGCGTTTTACCTGTTCATCGGGCTGGTGGTGATACACGAGTACAGCTTCGGACAGGGTATAATAATGGTGCTGCTCACGCTGTTCGCGATACTGGTCATCGTATTCGTGCTGATGCTGGGTTTTTCGCTGGTGGCGGATGTGTGGGACTTCGTGCGCACCGTGTGGCGCGAGGCGCGAATGAAACTGTAGGAGATAAAGGCTATGATAAGAAAACTGATTTTGACACTGCTTATCCTCCTTGGTTTCCTGTGCCTTGCCGAAGCCGGCGACTTTATCACGGCGGCAGACAACGGCTGCATGCGTTTGCTCATAAACGAGCAGAC
>JAFZLE010000129.1 GCA_017551645.1 Clostridia bacterium
AGTGACCAATACCCATCCGGCGCCCCGGGACGAACCCAAGAAGTATGAACGCAATATGACGGACCTGACTGCTTTTGCGGCTGAAACAGCGCAAAAGTACGCGGACTTGCCGGTCATTATGGCGGGAGATTTCAACACGCCCGAGCAGGCGGAAAAGTATCTGAGCTTTATGGAGGAGGCAGGCGTACAAGACGCCAAGTACGCGGCAGGTATTCTCGTAAGGAACTATTCCACATTCTTTGGCTATCAGGTCAAACCGAATAATGAGGATACGGATCTCTGCGTCGACCATATATTTGTGAACGACAAAGTGGATGTCAAACTGTTCAGCGTGGTCATTGGCCATGACGTGCAGGACGCGTCCGACCATACACCGATATACGCGGACATAGCGTTCAAATGATAACGGGCATTGGGAGTGAAAAAATGAATCAGCAGGAAATGTTTGGCAATGCCAAGTGGCTCGGCTTTGACGGAGAAACGAGAACGCCGGTGGTGCGTGCTTCTTTCCGGGCGCATAATACGGTCAAAGCGGAAATAACGATCTGCGGACTGGGGTATTTCGAGCTGTATATAAACGGGCAGCGCGTTTCGGAAGACCTGTTCGTGCCCGTGACCAGCGACTACTGCCACCGCGACATACGGGTAAACGGCCAGCCTTTCGACGAGAGCTTTCGCCATCGCTGTTACTGCCTGAAGTATGATCTGCTGCCGTACCTGAAAGAAGGGGAAAACGAACTCGGCGCTGCGCTGGGGCCAGGCTTTTTCGCTCAGGAGACCTGGTCATACGACGGGCACGTGAATTTCGGCGAAGTGCGTCTGTGCTACCGTATCATACTGACGGGCGCGGACGGGAGCGTCACGGAGGCGGTATCGGGCGAAGACGCGCGCTGGAAGCAGGGAGAGGTGGTATCCTGCAACCTGTTCAAGGGAGAAAAGCACGACCTGAATGTGTGCGGGCAGGACTGGATGACCGCCGACGCGACTAAATGGGAACATGTGCGTATACTTCCGCCCATGGACACAGTGTATCAGCTGCAGGATTGCCCGGCTGACCGGGTGATACGCACCATCGTGCCTATGTGTCTGGGGGAAGGCCCCAGGGGAAAACTGTACGATCTGGGCGAAAACATAACCGGATGGGTGGTGCTTCGCGACCATTCGGCTAAAGATGAGACTGTCGAAGTTCGCTTTGGTGAAATGCTGGATACCCGCGGCCAGCTGGAAAGCCATTACACGCACAACCAGAAATGGCAGATAGTGAGCGACGGCACGGGACGCATAGTCCATCCCCGGTTCACATGGCTGGGTTTCAGGTACTTCGTCGTGCAGGGGAACGCCGAAGTGCTCTGCGCGGCCGTGATACATACCGACGCGCCTGTGACCTCTTCCTTCCGCTGTTCCAGCCCGGTGCTCAACTGGCTGTATGAAGCTTACGTGCGCACTCAGCTGGACAACCTGCACGGCGGCATACCGTCCGATTGTCCCCACCTTGAGCGCAGGGGCTATACCGGCGACGGCCAGCTGGCCTGCGAAGCGGCGATGCTGGCGATAGATTATAGATCCACGGTGCGCAAATGGATGCGGGACATTATGGACTGCCAGGACGAAAAGACCGGCCATGTGCAGAACACCGCGCCTTATACCCGCTGCGGAGGCGGACCGGGCGGTTGGGATATCGCTATGATCAACGTGCCTTTGGCGTACTACCGACAGTACGGGGATGCGCAGCCGCTGAGCGAGATGTATGATGGCATGGTCAAGTATCTGGAGTATCTTGAACTGCACAGCGAGGGAGATCTGGTGGTGAGCGACAGAGCGGGCGAGTGGTGCCTGGGGGACTGGTGCACACCGGATCCTATCAGATTGCCGCCGCCGTATGTAAACACCTACTTCAAGGTGAAGGCCCTGGATGCCATGGAGGAGATAGACCGGATACTCGGCAAGCCTGAAAACGCTGCGAGGCAAAAGCGCAGGAAGGCGGCGTGTGCCGCGATCATAAAAAACTACTACGACCTCGAGACCCATGATTTTGCCGGAAACGTGCAGGGCGCGAACGCCTTCGCGCTTGAGATAGGGATGGGGGACCAAGTCACACTTCAGCATTTTATCGACCGTTACGAGGCCCTGGGCAGCTACGATACTGGGATCTTCGGCACGGAACTGGTCACGCGGCTGCTGGGTGAAAAGGGGCGCTATGATCTGGAATACCGTTTGCTTGCCAGTGATAAGCCCAATTCCTTCGGCTCCATGATGCGTACCGGAGCCACGACGCTTTGGGAGTACTGGTCCGACTGCGAGTACCAGCGCTCGCTGAACCATCCCATGTTCGGCGCAGCCAGCAAACAGCTGTTTTATGATGCGCTGGGCATAAGGCAGGCAAAGGGTTCCGCGGGCTGGAAGTATGTGCGCATCGAACCCGCGTTCATGGAGTGGCTGCCCGAAGCGGAGGGATATATAACCACGCCGCAGGGCAGACTGGGCGTATCGTATAAAAAAACACTGCTTGGCACCAGAGTCAATGTCGAGATACCTGAAGGCATTCGGGCCGAGCTGGTTATAAACGGCCATGCGGTACAGCTCAAGGCGGGGCAGAATGACAGCGTGTGGAGCATATGAGCCTGACATGAATGGCATTTCGGCAGACAGGAGGATGCAGATGGACGGCAGACCGTTGGATAAAAGGGCGTTTATACTGGGCATGATAACCGCGTTTTGCGAATGCGTTGCCGGAGGATGCAAACGCCTGGCGCTGTCTCCGCCGCTTACACGGGCGGACCTTGAACTGGTCAGGGACGAAGCCTGCGACATTATTGCCCGGCACGGTCTCCTCCATTATCTTGAGGAGAACGCGGATCAGCCCGAGGACGTTCGTTTTTACTGGATACTCATCGCCGGAAAGGAACAGACTATAGACGCGTATCTGTGCCTGCGAAAGAAAAGGTTAAGCCCGATTACCTCTCTGGCGCCATTTTTGGGCCTGCTCAGTTACAACGAGGCCGAGAGCGTACATACCGGGTATGACGCGTTCCGTACGTTTTTCCCGTAAAATGATGCTCCGTTACCAACAAAAAAGGCGGCCGCCGCGAATCCTTTCGCGGCGGCCGTTTCGTGTGTTTCCGTGTGAAAACTCTGCCTTTACTCAGCGATAAGGCAGGTGTCGAATACCCTTGTCCTTATGGCACGGACGATCACTTCGGTAACGGTGAACTCTTGCTCGGGATACAGCTTCTCAAGCAGTTTGCCCCTGGCTTCCAGCCATTCACCGAAGGCGGTGCGGTCCGCGGCTATGACGAGGCGTGTCTCGTTGTCTGCTGCCAGGTAACGGGCATTGGTGATGGCATCCAGCTCAGAGAGCCACATGCGCTTTACCAGCGCCCAGGCCTGTTCCAGCCCCTCTTCACCCGCGTTCGCGAACGTCTGCTCCGCCCTCACGTCCGTGGCGAAATGGGTCTTGCAGAGCGTTTCGGTGAATTTGACGGCGGATTTCAGGGCTTTTTCCTTCCTGGCGCAGGTCTCATCGGGAACGATGGCCTCCAGATCCTCGATGTCCTTATTGGTGCGGCTGTCGGGACGCTGCTTGGGAGCCATGTGCCGTTCGTAGCAGATCTCGGTCGTCTTGCTCATAAGCTCGCGCACGACCGTTTCCAGTACCTGGACCGGCTGGTCGGGATGCTCCGCTTCCAGACACTCGCGGTTCAGGGCCAGCTGGGCGAAGTAGAGTTCCCTTTCCTCGGTTATAAGCTGCTTGAGCTCGTCGTTGGCCTTGGAAAGCATCCTGTCGTACTCTTTGTTCAGGGCTTCCGTCCACAGCAGCTCAGCCTTCTTCCAGGCCTGGAGTTTGCTCTTCTCGGTCTTCGCGGCGCTGACGAGGGATCTGACTTTCGCAGCGATGGCGTTGTGCTCGTCGCAGTAGTCCAGGCGGTATTCTTCGATGCCTTCGCCCTTGCCGCTAAGCGTCAGGATGCAGCAGTCGCCGGACGATGCCTGCTTTTTGGCGGGCTTATAAGTGGGCACCTCGACCTTGTTGCTGTCCTTTTTGGATATGGTGCCGCGGTTGTCGATGTAATCGATGGTTGCGGTGTTGATGACTTTCTTGTTCGTCACGTCCTGAGCCGTAACTTTGTAGTCGAATGTCACGGTCGCCGAGCTGTTGGGGAGGAGGTTGAAGATCTTGTCCACAAGGGAGTCTTCGTTGCTGCCCTTGAGGGGATCATAGACGTCGATCTCGAGGTACGTGGTAGCGGAAGAATTTGTAATGGTGATCTGGTAGTGGATCGTTTCGCCTTCCTGATAGCCCTGGGGCAGCTTGGAGGAACCGATAACGCTCTTTACAACGGTGAGATCGCCGTCATCCACAGGAGGTATCCATTCGTATCCGTCAGTGTAGACCCAGTATTCGAGCTCGACGGGAATGGACATGTGTTCTTCGCCGTCCTCGCTCTTGGCGTACCCGACCCAGGAAAGGGTTATGGAAGGCTTCCCGGCGTCGCTGGAAGTGAAGGTATAAAAGTCATCCATATCCACGAAGTCGTACGCCGGCAGCTCGGATTCAACATATCCTGCCCTCAATTTGCCGTCGGGATCGGTGGCGTCGACTTCGGGTATGTAGAGTATGTCGTCGGGCGTTTCATTGATCAGGCGCAGCGTGAAATCCTGCTTCTCGCCCTGTTTAAAGACTGTCTGGGAGGTCTTGGGTATGACCTCCAGCCGGATCGCGGGCAGCGATTCCGTATCGCCGTCCAGCACGGTTATGAATTCATAATCCCAGTCGCTCACCTCAACTCCGTCCGAGGTTTCGGCAAAGAACCTGACTTCCCTAATGGTATTGTCGCCGTTATCGGAGGCAAAGGCGGCGTCATACTCATCAATGGGCACAGACAGCGTCGCCTGGAAGGAGTCGCCCTGTTCGAAGAAGGTGTCGTACTCTTCCGGATATGAAAGCGTGCCGCATCCGGGCTGGGCGACTTCGTCCCTGGGAATTATGTCATACCCGGTTATCTTAAGGTCGGCGTTGCCGTTGTTGTATACGGCAAGGGGCAGGTCCACGGTCTCGCCGACTTCGCCGGAGTATTTATATGACCAGTCGAATACGACGAATATGGAGGGCTTGTCCTTCTCTATAGTGAATATGATCTCGCAGGTCGCCTCAGACGCTTCATCATCGGAATCCGGGTCGTGCGCGGTGGCACTTACGGTGTAGACGCCCCAGCCGTCGGCCTCGTCCTGGTCGCTGACTTTCAGCAATACCAGGAAAGGATTCTTTGATTCGGGAGCGATGGCGGGAGAAGAAGGATCCATCCAGGTTTCGGACGAGATCATGAAATCGGCGCAGTCACAGAACATGCTGTCCAGCTGAAGCGCCTTATCGCTCAGGTTGTAGAGATAGCAGCTCGCCACGATCATGGTGCCCGCGGTGTAGGGGGCAGGGGGAATGAGGTCGGCACTCAGAGCGATGAGCGATCCGCCATAGCCGGCGCTTAAAGGAAGGTCGGCCACTTTCGGGGGATTGCTGAAAGTCTGGATGTCGCCTTTTTTAATGTCATCGGGTTCGCCGCTGCCGCTTAACCATTTTTGTACGCCGGGCCAGGCTACGCCGTCCGCAGTGAAATCGTGCGCGTTCTCCAGCTGCTTTACGGCGGACTCGGTATTCTTTCCGAAAACGCCGTCCGCTTTGCCGCAGTCGTAACCCGCGCTGTTGAGAGCTTCCTGTAGTTTCTTTACGGCGTCACCTTTGTCGCCCCTGCGCAGGGTGCCTTCGGGATCGTAGTTCTTGGTCTCGGATGTGCCGCATTTTGTACAGCTGTGGGAACGCGTGCCGGCAGAGAATTCGGTAGCGGGCGTGATTATGAGCCAATCGCCCCAGCTGTGGTTAAGTTTTTTGAGGGTCTGGGTCTGCTTGGAACCGCATACGGTGCACTTGCGGTAACGGGAGCCCGTGGATGTACAGGTGGCCTTTTTGGTCACTGTCCAGGCGCCGTATTTATGGTCCAGCTTTTTGATCGTCTGGGTCTGTACGTAATCGCAGTAACGACATACGCGGACACGCTTGCCGGTATGAGAGCAAGTGGCTTCCTGGGTGATATCCCAGTCTCCCCAGCCATGCGTGTGGTTGCCGCTCCTCTCGCTGGGGCAGTAGGTGTCGCTGGCCGGCTTGCTGGCGGCAAAGGCTTCCAATGCCGGCAAGCATCCCAGCAGCATCAGCAGCGCCAGGAAAACCGAGAGCATCCTTTTCAGCTTCATAGTGTTAGACCTCCTTTTCTGACCGTTACCCGCGGAGGCGTTACCCTGTGTGTCGGAACGACAGTATCATAGCAGACGGCCCGCGGAATCGTGACTATTTACATCCACTTAATATTATATCACCTAAAACTTCACTTGTCATTACGTAAGATTTGAATATTCTGATACAGAACTTGTATTACTTTGTAAGATATTATGAGTACTGTATCGACGCTTTTCGGTATAATATACGTATCAATGCACTCGGATGGCAGAAAAATACGGCGTTTGGCAAGATTATTTGCTCGCGCCGGAGAAGAATAAGACCTGTATGAAATGTACTTGAAAACGGTCAAAGATCGAATATGCCGCCTTCCAGTGCACTTCTGGCGGCGAGTATGTACCTGCTGGTATCCAAGGGATCGATGTTCCTGCGGGGAGCAACGGCGCCCAATTCCAGCGGGCAGTCCCGGTAACCGTGCAGGCGAACGCTCATGCCGCCTTTGCCACCTGTCATAAGGGCGAGGTGCGTTGGGTAGTCAAGGCTTTCGGATACGGGCACCAGGGCGGTCACGGCGGCGTATTCGTCGGCAGAGTCCACGTGGGTGACTTCACCGCGCATGGTGTTCACGTCGCTCATTATCCTGCCCGTACACTCGGAGGGCACCCGCAGCCTGAGCTCGAGTATGGGCTCGAGCAGCACGCTTCCCGCATTGCGCAGCCCGTCATGTATGCCCCAGGGGGTGGCGACGATGAAGTCCAGGGGATGGGTATGGAACTGGTGGTGGCTCCCGCCCACAAGGGTGATGTCTATATCGGTGACCTGCCAGCCCAGCCGTCCCTGGGAAAGCGCCAGAGGTATAGCCTGCTCCACCTGGTGCTGGTAGCGGGGGAGTATCTCGCGGCCGGGGACCACGGAACTGAAAGACACGCCGCTGCCTCTTTTGGCGGGACGCAGCTCGAACCTGAGTATCGCCCAGCAGGGTTTGGGCATGGTGTAGGCGCAAAAGCCTACGGCTTCTTTCGCTATGGTTTCTTTGTAGATGACGGTCGGCTCGCCGAACCGGGCTTCCAGCCCGAAGCGGGTCTTGAGCGCGTCCTCGAGTATCTCCAGCTGTATGGCACCCATGGCGTCCAGGTTCAGTTCCCCCGTGGCGCCGACGAAGCGCGCGGACAGCAGGGGGTCTTCGTCCGCGAGGATGCGGCAGGCGGATGCGAGCGCGGTCTGCTGCGACGGGTCGGCAGCCTCGACCTTTACGGTGGTCAGAGGCGCGCGCAGGGAGCCGGGCCGGACCGCGCGGGGGAGATGCTCGGGCGAACCGATTACCTGGCCGACTTTCAGCTGATTTATCCCGTAAATCACGCCTATATCGCCCGCTGAAAGCCTGCCGGTGTCCGTGCCGTCCACGCTGCGGATCTGCGTGATCTTGCTCTGCACCTGACTTTTCTCACCTGTAACGGGATCCGGACGCCCGGGCAGGGTTATCTGGTCGCGGCTTTCCAGCTTTCCGCTGAACATCCTTACCCACATGCCTTTGCCCAGCAGTTTATCGTGCGTAACGGCAAAAGCCACGCAGGAGAGCTCTGTTTCGGAAATGCACGGAGGCGGCAGAAAGTCTATAATGCCGTCCAGCACGTTTTCGATGCCCTGGCCTTTCAGGGCGGAGCCTTCGAGTATGGGGAACACGTCGCCTTTCCGCGCAAGAGACGAGAGCGTGGAAGCGATATCGCTTTGGTCAGGCATCCGCCCGTCCAGGTACATTTCCATGAGCCGGTCGTCACAGTCGCACAGGGTCTCCAGCAGCATCCGGGAGTCGCTTACTCGTACGGCTTTATCGGAAAGCCGCTTGCGGATCTGCGCAGCGACGCGCGCGGCGTCCGCCACGTTCCGGTCCAGCTTGTTTATGAAAAATAAGACGGGCAGTTCCTGCCTGCGCAGCGTTTCAAACAACAGTTCGGTCTGGGGCTGCACGCCTTCCACACCGCACACGACTATCACGGCGCCGTCCAGCGCCCACATGGAGCGCTCTATCTCGGCGGAGAAGTCGGTGTGGCCGGGGGTGTCTATGAGGTTGATGGGCTCGCCGCGCCAGGAAAGGCGTACGCAGCTGGCCTTGACCGAAATGCCGCGCCTTTGCTCGACGGGCAGATTGTCGGTATGAGCTGTGCCGCTGTCGACGCTGCCCGCTTTGCGTATGGCGCCGCCCAGCAGCAGAAGCTGCTCGGAGAGCGTGGTCTTACCCGCGTCCACGTGAGCGAAGATGCCTATGTTCCGCATTATGCCGCAAAACCCTTTCC
Organism: Clostridia bacterium; assembly: GCA_017551645.1. GTDB lineage: Bacteria > Bacillota > Clostridia > Christensenellales > Aristaeellaceae > RUG14130. Next base: position 8,521 of record JAFZLE010000129.1, read on the forward strand.
AAGTATGGAGGCATTATATCAGAACACGCGTTGGTTGCCAAGATGATACGGGAAAGTTGGCAGGATGCGGAGCTTACTGCATATTTACTATTGCTGTCGCAGGACCGAATGGGGTATAATGGGATCGCTAAACGGGAACGGCGGGCCAAAGTAGTCTAAAAGGAGAAGAACATGAAAAAAGTCGGACGCATCGTTAAAACGGTGGAGACCTCGCAGGACAATCCCAGGAACGGCGAAGGCAGTTTCATAAGGCTGAATGACGGCGGCGTGATGCTGGCGTATTCCCGTTTCGGAGGGGAGGGCGGAGACCACGATCACTCGCGCATAGTCGGCATAACCTCATACGATGAAGGCGAGACCTGGAGCGGTGAGAGAGAACTCTTCAATGACGACTATGAGTGCAGAAACAACATGGCATGCTCATTCGTGCGGATGCCCAACGGCGAGATAGGCGCATGCTATCTGCGCAAGAATAACGAACCTGACGGCACGATATCCTGCATGCCGGTGTTCAGGTATTCGTCGGATGAAGGCAAAAGCTGGAGCAAACTGGTTTTCTGCACAGACGAGATCGGTTATTATTGCGGCACCAACGCCGCTTCGGTAGTCACATCCGCGGGCAGGATCATAACGCCCGTATCGTTTGCCGGAAACGCAGTGCACAGGTATGACCTGGAAGCTGGCATTGTCAGATTCTTCTGCTCGGACGACTGCGGCCACAGTTGGCATGAGGATATGAGCAGCATCAAAGCGCCGTACGGCGACAGAGCCGGTCTGCAGGAGCCGGGAGTGCTGGAACTGCCCGACGGGACGCTCTGGTGCCATATGCGTACTGTTTACGGGTTTCAGTACCAGTCCTTCTCCAAAGACGGGGGAAAGACCTGGACCGTGCCGGAACCCGCCCTGCTGTTCCCGTCCCCGGATTCGCCCATGCGCGTAAACAAACTCGGCGCCAAGGTCATAGCAGTATTCAATCCGGTGGGGCATTCGCCATATGCCGCGCACAATACGCCCTGGGGCGCGCCGCAGAGGACGCCCATCATGCTTGCCGTGTCCGGCGACGGCGGATTGTCTTTCGCGAAGCCGGCAAAAGAGTTTTCCTGGAATCTGTTCAATGCTCACAGGCAGCATTGTTTCCTGATGGAGGACGACTCCGCGGACAGCTACTGCTATCCCGCCATGATCAGGGTAAACGGGGGATACCTGGTGACCTATTACTGCGACGCCGGTTCCCACAGGGTGCTCAACTGTTCGCATGTGGTTAAGATAACGGATGAAGAACTGACGCCGCAGTGACATAAGATAAACGACCGAATCTGATAAGCGGGACATTCTGTGACGGAGGAGAAACATGAGATCGACCTGGACGAACGATCAGGCGTG
>JAFZLE010000130.1 GCA_017551645.1 Clostridia bacterium
CCCGTTCATGTGGCGTGACAAATCAGGCAGGTTGCTGTGCCTGTGGTCCTCCCTCTCCCAAAGCGGCTACACCCAGGGGCTGGCGGTGTCGGACAACGGAGAGATAGACGGGAACTTCACCCAGCTGGACCCGCTGTTCACCGGCGACGGCGGCCACGGCATGCTGTTCAGGACCGTATCAGGCAAGACCATGCTTACCCTGCATTCCCCCAATTCCCATCTTAACGAGCGTCCCTGCTTCCTTGAGCTTTTAAACGATTTTAGTATTAGCGGATTTTCTAAAATTATTTAAGCGTATTTTTATGTATTGACAAATTGTTGTACAAGTGATAACATATGATCGGAGTTGGCCGCCGGATCCCGTTGGACTGAGCGGCCAAGCATAAATCAAGGAGGACTCTTTTAAATGAAGAAATTCATGACCTACCTGCTTTTGGCCGCCATGCTGCTGTGCTCCGTGGCCATTCCCGCCCTGGCTGAAGAGAAGGCCGAAGGCTGGAACAACGTGAACGCCGAAGGCTATGTGTTCCCGGATTACTCCGGCCAGACCCTGTCCTTCATGTGGTGGGGCTCCAACACCCGCGCTGAGATCACCGAGAAGGTCATCCACCTGTGGGAAGAGCACACCGGCGCCAAGGTCGAGTTCGAGTGGTACGACGGCGGCACCTACTGGACCCAGTTCCAGGCCAAGATGGAAGCCGGCACCCTGCCTGACGTGTTCCAGATGGGCAACAACTGGCTGACCTACTACAAGACCATCCAGCCCCTTAACGAGTTCATCGAGGACGGCACCATCGACACCACCGCCATCGGTCCCGCGATGATCGCCACCACCGTGAACCAGGCCAACGGCGACGTGACCGGCATGTCCAACGGCACCAACGCCCGCTGCTTCGCCTACAACCCCGCCATCTTTGACGCCGCCGGTGTCGAGTATCCCACCCCCTACTGGACCTGGGAAGACTTCGCCGACGCCTGCCGCACCATTTACGCCGTGACCGGCAAGCCCGCCGTGACCACCCTGGAGTACAACTCCCTGGCTTACTCCGCTTTCACCCAGTGGAAGGAAGGCTACAACTTCTACGCCATGGACGGCACCGACTTCGCCTTTGAAGGCGACACCGAGCCTCTGGCCTACCTGTTCGAGGTCCTCACCGAGCTGCAGAAGGAAGGCGCCATCGCCGACTACGGCATCCAGAACGAGATCGGCTCCAACATCGAAGCCGACTGGATCGCTTACGGCAACTCCGCCATCATCATGCTCTCTTCCAACCAGTTCAACGCCCTGAGCAAGGTCGCCGCCGAGAACAACATCACCCTCGAGCTGGCCACCATCCCGCGTATGTTCGAAGACGGCCAGAGCGGCATGGTAGTGCGCTCCAGCCAGCAGGTCAGCATTTATGCCGGTTCCGAGAAGAAGGAAATGGCCGCCAACTTCATCAACTACTTCATCAACAGCGTAGAGGCCAACAAGATCCTCAACTGCGAGCGCGGCGTGTCCATCAACAGTGACGTACTGGCTGCCCTCAAGGAGAACGCTGACGAAGTCACCAGCAAGATCTACACCATGATCGACCTGATCGGCTCCTTCGCCGACGCCGCCAACACCAGCCCCGCCGAGCCCGCCGCCAACGAGGAGATCTCAGACGTGCTCAAGAAGACCTACTTCCAGGGTCTGGCCGAAGGCAAGTTCGAAAGCTATCAGGCTGCTGCGGATCAGTTCTGGGCCGAAGCTCAGGAGATCTGGGCCAAGTTCCAGTAAATCCCAATTTGCCCAAATAAGAACGGGGCACCCTGAAACAGCGTTTTGGGGTGCCCTTTCCGATAATCAGGTCAGGAGGTTTTCCAGATGCTGCAGGCTGAGCGCAAAAAGCGCAGATCCTCCGGTGGATTTCTGAATAACGACAATGTGGTGGGCTATATATTTGCTCTTCCGTTCATTCTGAGCCTGCTGCTGCTCACGCTCATCCCCATGTCGCTGTCTCTGTACTATTCGTTCACCAACTATTCGATCGGTTCCAGCCCCACCTGGGCAGGCATAAAGAACTTTTTCGAGCTCGCATTCGATTCAACTTTCGGAAATTCCATACTGGTCACCATCCAGTATGTTGTTATAGGCGTACCGCTCAAGCTCGTGTTCGCGCTGTTCATCGCCATGCTGCTCACCAAGCCCACCAAAGCCCAGGGCTTTTACAGGGCGGTGTATTACATTCCCTCACTCATAGGCGGCTCCGTTGCTGTGGCGCTGGTGTGGAAGCAGCTGTTCGGCAGCCAGGGTCCCGTGGTCCAGGGCATACAGAACCTGGGCGCCAAGGGCTTTAATTTCTTCGGTTCCACCTCCTGGGCGTTCGTGCCGCTGGTGCTGTGCAACGCCTGGCAGTTCGGTTCCTCCATGCTTATATTCGCTTCCGGGCTCAAGCAGATCCCCAGGGACTACTACGAGGCTTCCGAGATAGACGGCGCCAACGTGATCAAACGCTTTTTCTCCATCACGCTGCCCTGCCTGTCCCCGATAATCCTTTTTAACCTCATAATGCAGCTTATCAGCGGCTTTATGACCTTTACGCAGGCGCAGGTCATCACGGACGGCGGCCCCAACTACGCCACCAACTATATCGCCCTGAACATCTTTAAAGAAGGTTTCGCCTACCAGCACATGGCTTACGCCTGCGCCCAGAGCTGGGTGATGCTGCTGCTTATGGCCGCCATAACCGGGCTGATATTCAAAACGTCCTCCCACTGGACCTACTACGAGAACTGAGGAGGTGCCGGACATGAGAGAAAAACGCATCCTGCGCACCTCGCTGTACCATGTATTCGTGATCCTGTTCGGGCTGCTCATGATCTATCCCGTCATCTGGATGATACTGTCTTCCTTCAAGCTCAAAAGCGAGATACTGGGCAGCGAAGCTCCCCTGTTCCCCACCACCTGGGTGTGGCAGAACTATCCCGACGGCTGGAAGGGCAGCGGCAGTGTGACCTTCGCCACCTTCTTCAAAAACTCCGCGATAGTGTCCGTGCTGGGTACGCTGGGCACGGTGATCTCCTCCGCCATGGTGTCCTACGCCCTGGCGAGGGTCAAGTTCAGGGGCCGCCAGTTCTGGTTCACCGCCATGATAATGACCATGCTGCTGCCCGGCCAGGTGCTCATGATCCCCCAGTACATAATCTGGAACCGACTGGGCGCGGTGGGTACGTTCATCCCGCTGGTGCTGCCCAAGTTCCTGGGCTGGCCTTTCTTCATCTACATGATGATGCAGTTTATAAGAGG
>JAFZLE010000131.1 GCA_017551645.1 Clostridia bacterium
CCGGACGTGGCGCTGAGCTTCATAGCGTTCTCCACGGGCCAGTTCTTCCGCTTTTCCGCTCTTAAGCAGAACGGGGCGAAGGTGATACTCATCACCCTTGCCGAAGCGCTGACGGCCAGTTTGCTGGTGTTCGTGCTGACTTACCTGGTGCTGGGGCTGTCCCTGGCGTTTTCCATAGTGCTGGCGGCGCTGGCCAGCGCGACGGCTCCCGCCTCCACCATGATGACCATACGCCAGACGGGCGCGAAGGGTGACTTCGTGAACACCCTTCTGCAGGTGGTGGCGCTGGACGACGTGGTGAGCCTGGTGGCGTACTCCATCGCCATCTCCGTCGCCGTGAGCAATTTGAGCGGCGGGCGGGTGGACGTGGACAACATCCTTCTGCCCATAGGCGCCAACCTGGCAGCGCTGGCGCTGGGCGGGGCCTTCGGCGCGCTTTTGTCCGCCATACTCAAAAAGCGTTCCACCGACAACCGGCTGATAATCGCCATCGCGCTTCTGTTCGCCTTCTGCGGCATCTGCGCGCTGTTCGACATAAGCCCGCTGCTGGGCTGCATGTCCATGTCAACGGTGTACATAAACATCACCGACGACGACCAGCTTTTCAAGCAGCTCAACTACTGGTCGCCCCCGCTGCTGCTGCTGTTCTTCGTGCGCAGCGGCGTGAATTTCGACCTTAAGATACTGGTGTCCACGGGGGAGGGCATGGGCGGCGTATCGCTGCTGGCGATAGGCGTACTGTACTTTATAGTCAGGATACTGGGCAAGTACCTGGGCGCGTACCTGGGCTGCAGGGCCACGGGCAAGGCGAAAAAGGTCACCAACTACCTGGGCCTGGCGCTGATACCCCAGGCGGGGGTCGCGATAGGCCTGGCCGCCCTGGGCGCGCGCACGCTGGGCGCGAACGGCGGGCCCATGCTGGAGACGATAATCCTCTCTTCCAGCGTGCTGTACGAGCTTATAGGCCCCGCCTCCGCCAAGGCCGCGCTGAGCCTGTCCGGCTCGTATTCGGATAAGATAGAGGACCTGGCGCCCGTGAGCGAGCTCATGCCGGACGGCACCCAAAAGACCGAGACCCAGAAGCTGATCGAGCGCATACAGCTTATACAGAAGACCCTGCCCGCGAAAACGGTGAACGAGAACGAGGAAGCGTTCACCGGCGCGGCGGAGGAATACTACGCCGCCGTCACCCGTGAAAGGCGCACCGGCAAGCGGATGAGGAGATAGAACGACCGGTTCCGGAGGTATCTATGGACGACATACTGAACGTATCTGTCAAGATCGTGCTGGCCATACTGGTGGGCGGCCTGGTGGGCTGGGAGAGGGCTTCCAAGCGCCACAGCGCGGGCCTGCGCACCTTCATGGTGGTGACGCTCTCCACCGCCATCGTGATGATGCTGGAGCTCTACCTGCACGACAAATTCGGGGCGAGCATATACATACTCTCCGCCGCCGCCATAATCGCGGTGTCGTCGGTGGCGGTCAACAGCATCTTCTTCAGCGCGAAAAACCAGATCAAGGGCCTGACCACCTCCGCCACCCTGTGGGCGTGCGGCGTGATAGGGCTCATAATCGGCGCGGGCTACTACCTGGTGGCGGCGCTGGCGCTGGCGGGGCTGTATCTGACCATCTCCGTCATGCCCACGCTGGAAGAGTACCTTAAAAACCGCTGCAACCACTTTGAGGTGCAGGCGGAACTGAACAGCGCCACGAACCTGCCGGACTTCGTCGCCACGGTGAGGGAGCTGGGCATACGCATAGACGAGATAGAACTGAACCCCGCCTACGTGAACTCAGGCATCAGCGTGTACTCGGTGGCGCTCACCATAGTCAGCGGCGAGCTCAAAAAGTACAAGACCCACAAAGAGATCATCGAGGCGCTCAAGAGCCTGGAGTACATACGCTATATAGAAGAAATGAACTGATCCAAGCGGCACGACGCAAAGGAGAAACACAATGCCCGATACCCGAATCACCAAACAGAGATTAAAGGACCACTGGAGCTATTCCGGCAAGGCCTACATTATCGGCGCGCTGATAGCGGTGGCGCTGGCGAGCATGTTCTTCACCATGGTCACCAACCGGGAGCCCGCGGACAAGTATTCCGTCAACTTCGCCATAGTGCGCTCGTATTCCAATGCCGAGGCGCTGGACGGCGTGACGGACGCGCTGCTCAAAAAGGGCCAGGAGGCGGACAGCGAACTTAAGGCGGTCAAGTTCACCTCCATAATGTTCGAAGGCGACATGTCCACCTCGGACGCCTACAACTATTACCAGCTGTACATACTGCAGCTGTCGGCGGGCGGCAACGACTTTTTCCTGCAAAATGAGACCATGACCCGCTCCCTGATAGACAACGGCTCCCTGCGCCCGCTGGAACAGCTGGAGTACTTTGAGCAGTTCGTGAGGAACCACCCGGAGGCGGAGATACTGTGGGAGAAGGAGCCCCTGCCCGAAGGCGTTGAGGAGACCGAGGAGAATTCGGACCGTGCCGAGCACGCCTACGCGGTCAGCATGGAAGGTCTGACCGGCGCGATACAGCTCAATTCCTTCGACAACCGGGGCATGTGGGCGGGCATGCTGGTGTCCAGCGCCAACCCGGAGACCTCCCTGGTCGTACTGGACGAACTGTATAACCAGCTCAAGCCGGCAGAGCCGGCGGAGACTCAGGAATGACACAGTCTTCCAAAGGCACGCTCAAGCCCAAAGTCGCCCTGGTGATAATCGCGGTGAGCGTGCTGGGGCTGTACGGCCTGGACGCGCTGGGGCGCTGGGCGGTGAGCAGGGGCTGGATAAGCAACATGCTGGGCAGCGTGGTGCTGTGGCTGGCGGCGGTGGCGGCGTTCGTGTACATACTGCGCAGATACTGCTTAAACTGCATCTACCAGCTGGAGGGGCAGAAGCTGTCGTTCTACCGGGTGTTCTTCATCAAGCCCCGGCTGGAAGAGGCATTGCTTACCCGGGAGATACTGTTTTTCGGCGACGAGGACAGGGCCGAAGCCAAGTACGCGGTGAAAAAGCGCAAAAGCTATTCCTATAAATACAGCCCCTATCCCGTGAAGGCGATAGTGATGAAGCGGGAAGGCAGGTTCGTGCTCATACGCTTCAATCCCAATCCCGAGATCTCCCAGGCGCTGGCGGGCGCGGCGAAAAAGTAAGCGCGCCCCGCAAAAAACACCGTCCCTTTCCGTGAAGGGACGGTGTTTCTGTACGCTTTTTGTATTGAC
>JAFZLE010000132.1 GCA_017551645.1 Clostridia bacterium
CCTGGGGATGGGGCACAGCTGCCTTCTGGGCGAACTAAAGGACCTGTCCCCTCTCACGCCCCAGTTTAAGACCGTGAAAAACGGCTACGCTCCCTGCGCTACCAACACCGGGTTTACTCCCTGCCCCGAATACGATTCCGGCGGCGCGGGGCTGGTATGCACCGCGGGAGATTACGCGCGGTTTTTGGACGCCTTCGCGTCCGGCAGGCTCGCGAAGGGGAACATCGTCCCGCTGCTTGAACAATACGCCCTGACCGGCGCTCAGGCTGCCGACGTATCCTGGCCGCAGCTCAAAGGCTACAGTTACACTCTGGGTATGCGCATTCCCTCCGAAAGCGGCGCATACGACTTTGGCTGGGGCGGCGCCGCGGGAGCGTACGCGCTCATGGACTTTGGCAGAAAGACCAGCCTCACATTCTTTACCAATCTGCTGGGGGGAGACGAGGTGCTCTGCCATTTCTCCCTGCGGGATGCGCTGTATGAATGCCTGAAAAACTGAATGCTGTCCGGGGCAGGCCGCCCCGGATTTTTCTTCGCAAAAAATCCGTTAAATTTTATATCAGCCCTTGCGCTAAAACAAGTAAGTGTGTATAATATTTAAGTCTGCCCAATGTTTGGGTTGCTTTTGTTGTAAACACGAGCGCCCCTCAACCAGACGGGCGCCACGACTATAATAGGAGGTGTCAAAATGGCATCGGATAAGAGGATCAAGGTTGTACTGGCCTGCTCCGAGTGCAAGCAGCGCAACTACAACACCATCAAGAACAAAAAGAACGACCCCGACAGGCTGGAAATGAGCAAGTATTGCCGCTTCTGCAGGAAGCATACTTCTCATAAGGAAGCCAAGTAATCATCCCCTCCCGAATCGGCAGGAAGGAGCAACACTCATGGCAGTTGAAAAACAGTTAAGCAAGGACACAAAGTCCACCGCCAAACCCGTTAAAGAAAAGAAGGGCAATATTTTCTCCCGTTTCTTCAACAGCATCGGCAAGGCTTTCTACAACATGTACCACGAGCTCAAGAAAGTCACCTGGCCCACCAAGAGCGCGCTTATCAACTACTCTCTTGTGGTGCTGATCTTCCTTGTGATCATGGGCGTGATCATCGGCGTGTTCGATCTGGGTGCCAGCACTCTGGTGCGCCTGATTACGGGCTAAGGAGCAAAACATGGCGGACAATCCCTCCATGAAATGGTATGTAGTGCATACCTACTCCGGCTACGAAAACAAAGTCAAGGCTAATCTTGACAAGAACGTGGAGAACAACGGCCTTCAGGACATGATAGGCGCGGTTGAGATCCCCGTCGAAGAAGTGCTGGAGATCAGAAACGGCAAAAGCCACGTGGTCCAGCGCAAGCGCATGCCGGGCTATGTGCTGGTGCGCATGGTCATGACCAACGAAAGCTGGTACATAGTGCGCAACACCCGCGGCGTCACCGGTTTTGTGGGCGCGGGCAACAAGCCCTCTCCCCTGTCCGATGAGGAGTATAACGAGATCATGGCCGCCATTCCCGTCACCCGCCTGGACGTACAGGTCGGCGACGAGGTTCGCATTCTGAACGGCATCTTCGAAAACTTTACCGGCAAGGTCACCCATATAGACACCGCCCTCAAGCGCGTGACCGTCGTGGTTGAAATGCTTAACCGCGCCACCAACGTTGATCTTGAGTTGGACGAAGTCGTCCGGGTAGACATTTAACTATCGCTTTAAGGCCTACGGGCTTTAGGGAAGTGGGAGGAGAGAGGCCATCTCTCCGCTTCACCACATTAGATTAAGGAGGAAACCCTTATGGCAAAGAAGGTTACCGCGCTTATCAAGCTGCAGGTAAACGCCGGCAAGGCCACCCCCGCGCCGCCTATCGGCCCCGCGCTCGGTCAGCATGGCGTAAACATTCCCGGATTCTGCAAGGAATTCAACGACCGCACCGCCAAGCAGGTGGGGCTTATCATCCCGGTAGTCATCACCGTCTATCAGGACAGATCCTTTACCTTCATCTGCAAGACTCCCCCTGCCGCTGTGCTTATCAAAAAGGCCTGCGGCATAGAGACCGCGTCCGGCCGTCCCAATAAGGACAAGGTAGCCCACATCTCCAAGGCCCAGGTCAGGGAGATTGCGGAGCTTAAGATGCCCGACCTCAACGCAGCCAGCGTAGAAGCCGCCATGAGCATGGTGGCCGGCACCGCCCGCAGCATGGGCGTCGTCGTCGACGACTGAGCATAACACCACAACCGTGGGAGGACACTGAGCCGTTTGTACCACAGGGAGGAATTGAATCATGAAAATGGGAAAAAAGTATTCTGACAGCTTCAAGCTCATCGAGCGCGGCAGGCTGTATGACCCCGAAGAGGCCGTGGCTCTCGTAAAGCAGACCTCCAAGGCCAAGTTTGACGAAACTATCGAGATCTCCGTGCGTCTGGGCGTTGATCCCCGTCACGCGGATCAGCAGGTGCGCGGCACCGTCGTGCTGCCCAACGGCACCGGTAAGACCAAGACCGTTCTGGTCATCACCAAGGGCCCCAAGGCTGACGAAGCTCTGGCCGCGGGCGCTGATTTCGTGGGCGCCGAAGACATGATCGCCAAGATCCAGGGCGGTTGGTTCGGTTTCGACGTTTGTATCGCCACCCCCGACATGATGGGTCTGGTTGGCCGTCTCGGTAAAGTGCTGGGCCCTAAGGGCCTCATGCCCAACCCCAAGACCGGCACCGTCACCCAGGATGTCACCAAGGCCGTGCAGGAGACCAAGGCCGGTAAAGTGGAATACCGTCTGGACAAGACCGCTATCATCCACTGCCCCCTGGGCAAGGCTTCTTTCACCGAGGAACAGCTGGGCGAGAACCTGAAGACCCTCATGGAGGCGATCCTGAAGGCGAAGCCCGCCGCTGCGAAGGGCACTTACATCAAGAGCGCCGTCATCAGCAGCACCATGGGCCCCGGCATCAAGCTGAACAGCCTGAAGTTCTAAACAGAACTGACAAAGACCCCTTCCGTTCGGAAGGGGTCTTTCATATACAATGGCCCGCTTATCATCTGTCAGTGTCGTGCAGCACCATCATCAGGTTGTTCAGGTTCATGGAGTACGTGTAGCGCGCTTCATCAGCCACCTTCATGGCAAGACGGATGCCCACGTTTTCCGGGCCTTCGTTGCCGGCTATATGGCTCACGGGATCAAACGCCTTGCAGTCATCCCTGAAGCGCAGCGTCCAGTGCCTGTCCTTGTACTGCAGGCGGATGGAGAAACTGTTTTTCCTGTTGGGAGCGAAGCCGTGGGTGACTATGTTCGTCCCCATCTCTTCCACGCACAGCGCCAGATTCGCGCTCTGGCGTTCGTTTCCCCCATGAGACAGGCAGAAATCCGCCGCTTTGCGGGACATCGCCATAACATCATAGATGTCGTGTATGTCCGCTTCCAGCATATCCTCCGGCGGCACGCCGAAGTCGCTTCTGAGAAGCAGCAGGTCCTCCGTCCGCCAGGTGACGGAATGCTTTCTCAGCCATACCCAAAGCACGATTCCGGCGAGCGTCAGCACTTCTCCCGCCAGGAAATAACACCATATACCGGAATTGCCCGCCGCATGCTTTAGCGCCAATGCCGCCGCTGCGGGCAGGGCTATGCCTTCCAGCACGGAGATGATCTCCATGTGACGCACGCGGCCGGTGCCCTGATAACAGCCCTTGAAGGCGCTGTTCATGCAGTACGGCAGCAGCCCAAGCGCATACATCCTCAGCGCGAATATGACCGTGTCCTGATACGCCCCTTCCTCAGGGATGAACAGGCTGACCAGTTGGGGCGCGAATATCAGCAATACCGCGGTCACCCCCAGCGCCATGACCGCAGCGGTGCGGAAAAGCGCGCGCAGCAGCTCTTTTAGGCCTGTCCTGTCTTCCTCGGTGTACAGTATGCCGGAGAGCGTGAGCGCCACGCCGGAAGTGCCCGTGCTGACGCAGTTGCTGGCGTTGCCTATCGTACTGACCACGGTAAACGCCGCGACGAGCGTATTGTCGCTGTCCGCATCCATCAGTATCATGTTCATAACATAAACACACAGCACCGAAGCAGCCAGCCAGAATACGGCGGGCGCGCCGCTTATAAGGAACTCTTTCAGCTTTCTGAGCTTTACGCCCGAAAAAGAGAACTTAAACACGCATTTGGGAGACAGGAAATAGCTTCCGGCGATTATCACCGCCATGTAGTAGCTGAGCGACGACGCCAGCCCCATGCCGAACATCCCGCCCTTAAATACGAACACGCTGAGCAGATCGAACGCCACGTCCGTCACGGTCATCATCAGCACCGCCACCACCAGCAGCCCGCTCTGCCCGGCGATCTGCAAAAACGGTATCAGTATAAGCGCGGAAACAGTAGCGGGCGCGCCTATGGAGAACCCCGCGATGTAGCCGCCGGTATCTTTAATAAGCTGCTCATCGTTCGCGCCCAGGAGTTTGGCAAGCGGCACGTGCAGCGTAACGGCAAGCAGCATGAATGCGAACGAGAATACCAGCGCCGTCATCAGCGCGGTGGAATAGCACACGTCGGTCTCCTGTTTGGAGCCCTTCCCCAGCGATCTGCTGCAGGCCACCTGCACGCCCGTGGCCAGTATCGTGCCCACCGCTCCCAGCGCGAGCAGCAGCGGGTTGGCCAGGCTGTCCGCCGCCAGCGCGGGAACGCCCAGGTAGCGGCCTATCATCATGTTGTCGATAAGCAGGCAGAGAGAGACCGTCAGCGCAGACAGCGCCTGCGCGATCAGCATCCTCCGTACCAGCTTCCCGATCATGCGGTTTACTCCAAATCAGATGTTTATGCCAACAAAAAATGATGTATTTGCAAAAGCTCAGTCGTCCGTCCAGCGTTCCGCCTTGCTGACGGCCTTTTTCCACTTTGCTTTGAGCTTCGCCCGCGTTTCTTCGGGCAGCGAGGGCGTGAACACACTTTCGCTCCGCCAGATGCCGCCTAACTGCGCGTCGTTCCACAGGCCCGCCGCGCGCCCCGCCAGCATCGCCGCGCCCAGTGCGGTGGTCTCGGTTATCCTGGGGCGCACCACGTCTATGCCCAGCATATCCGCCTGGAACTGCATAAGGAAGTTGTTCGCGGTAGCGCCGCCGTCCGCCCTAAGTACGCTTAACGGGTGGCCGGAATCCTCCGTCATGGCTTCCAGCACGTCCATGGACTGGTAGGCTATGCTTTCCAGCGCCGCGCGGGCGATGTGCGCTCTGCCCGTGCCACGGGTGAGCCCCACCAGCGTGCCCCGAGCGTACATGTCCCAGTACGGCGCGCCCAGGCCCGCGAAGGCCGGTACCAGATACACTCCCCCGTTGTCGGGTATTGAGCGGGCCAGGCCCTCGGTCTCGGCGGCGGTGGTTACTATCTTAAGCTCGTCCCTCAGCCACTGTATCGCCGCTCCCGCCACGAACACGCTGCCTTCCAGGGCATAGGTGGGCTTGCCGTCAAGCCTCCACGCCATGGTGCTCACAAGCCCAAAGCGGCTGGGCACTATCTCGCTCCCCGTATTCATAAGCAGGAAGCAGCCCGTGCCGTAGGTGTTCTTGGCCATGCCCTTCTCAAAGCACGCCTGCCCGAACAGCGCCGCGTGTTGGTCTCCCGCCATGGCGCAGATGGGTATCTCACGGCCCAGTATGCTCTTCTCAGTCACGCCCACAGTCTGGGAGGAATCCACCACGCGCGGAAGTACGCTTTCGGGTACGTCCAGCATCCTGAGCATTCCCTTGTCCCAGACCTGGTCTTTAAGGTTGAACAGCATGGTGCGGGAGGCGTTGGTTGCATCGGTAACGTGCGCTCTGCCGCCCGTGAGCCGCCACACCAGGTAGCTGTCCACGGTGCCGAAGCAGACCTCGCCCTTATCTGCCTTATCGCGCAGCCCCTCTATATTATCCAGCAGCCATTTCAGCTTGCTGCCGGAAAAGTACGCGTCCGGAACCAGCCCCGTCACACGGCGGATTTCCTGCTCGTACCCGTCCTGTTTAAGCTGTTCGATTATGGGCGAAGTCCTGCGGCACTGCCAGACTATGGCGTTGTGGAAGCACTTGCCGCTTTTCCTGTCCCACACGAGGGTAGTCTCGCGCTGGTTGGTGATGCCTATCGCGGCTATGTCGCCCGCGCTGATGTCCGCCTTTTCCACGGCAGTCTTCAGCGCGTTTATCTGGCTTGACCAGATGTCCTCCGGGTCGTGCTCCACCCAGCCGGGTTTGGGGTAGATCTGTTTGAACTCATTGGCGTGGCTGGCCACCTGCGCCCCGGTCTCGTCAAACACTATGGCCCGTGAACTGGTGGTACCCTGATCCAGCGCGATCACGTATTTCATTGCTTTTCCCCCTTAAGCGGTCGTTTTTCGGCCATTCCGGCCCGTCTCGGGTATTTATCTGGAGTGGATCGCGTTTTCACGATCTCTATTATCTTATGGTCCCAGTCCCTGCCGGGCAGTGGCGCGCTGTGTATCCCCGCGATCTCGCCGCCCAGCTCGCTCAGCGCGTACGCGGCTTCCGCTGCCTCTTCCTCCGCGGACGGGCCCTTGAGCGCCAGCATCCTGCCGCCCGGTTTTACCAGCGGCAGCAGCCATTCGCACAAAATGTTCAGCGGCGCCACCGCCCGGGCTACCGCCGCGTCAAAACGCTCCCGGTACGCGGGGTTCCTGCCGGCGTCCTCGCTGCGCATATGCAGCGCGCAGGCGTTTAGTTCCAGCGTCTGGCACACCTCCGCCAGAAACTCCACCCGCTTATTCAGGCTGTCCATAAGCGTAAAGCGGGCCTCAGGCAGCATCACGCTCAGCGGCACGCCCGGCAGCCCCGCGCCGCTGCCCACGTCTATAACGCTCGAGCAGCCCGAAAGGTACCCGGCTGCGGTCAGGCTGTCCAGGTAGTTCCTGTCCGCCGCCTCAAAGAAGTCCTCCCCCACGCGGGTCAGGTTCATCTTTTCGTTGGCGCTCATGAGCAAGCCGTGGTATCTGACCAGTTTGTCCGCCTGCTCCGGGCTCATGTCCAGGCCCATTTTCGCGGCCCGGGAAAGCAGGTAATCCCTCATTCGGCTTTGCCCTCCCGCCTGAGTTTTTCCAGCAGTATCATAAGCACGCTTATGTCTCCCGGCGACACGCCCGGCACCCGGCTGGCCTGCCCCAGGGACACGGGGCGCGCCTTGTCCAGCTTCTGCCGCGCTTCAAGCCGCAGGTTGTCCAGCGCCAGATAATCTATGTCCTTGGGAAGCAGCATCTGCTCTTCCCGGGCGAATTTCCTGACCTCTGCCTCCTGACGGCGCAGATAGCCCTCGTATTTAAGCTCGATCTCGGTCAGTTCCTTGGCTTCAAAGCTGATCTTGGGCAGCTGGGGATCTATTTCCCCCAACATCTTATAGGACACTCCCGGCCGCTTTATCAGGTCGCTGAGCCGCGCTGAGGAGGTCATCTCCGTTTCCCCGGCCTCGGAGAGCAGTTTGTTCAGCTTCTCGGAAGGGGGTGTGAAGTGCGCTTCCAGATACTTGCGGGCGGTGTTTTTTTCTTCCAGCTTCTTTTCCATGCGCCTTATCCTGTCCTCGCCCGCAAGCCCCTTCTGATAGCTTAACTCGGTCAGGCGCTGGTCCGCGTTGTCCTGCCTGAGCAGCAGGCGGTATTCGGCGCGGGAGGTCATCATGCGGTAAGGCTCGTCGGTGCCCTTGGTGGTCAGGTCGTCCACCATGACGCCTATATAGCTCTGGCTCCTGTCCAGTATGAGCGGCGCTTGCTCCTTAAGGTACAGCGCGGCGTTCATGCCCGCGTATATGCCCTGGGCAG
>JAFZLE010000133.1 GCA_017551645.1 Clostridia bacterium
CTCGCCGAAACCCTCATCCACACATTCGAACACCCGTCCGGCCGCCTGGACCTCAAAGTCTCTGAGCATGACCGCGTCAAGTATGTTGCTGTCGCCTATAAAGTTGGCCACGAAAGCGTTTTTGGGCTCGTCGTAAATGCTTTTGCCGTCCCCTATCTGCTGTATGGAGCCGTGGTTCATGACCACGATGGTGTCGCTCATGGTGAGCGCTTCCTCCTGGTCGTGGGTGACGTATATGAACGTGATGCCCAATTGCTGCTGCATGCTCTTGAGTTCCAGCTGCATCTCGCGCCTGAGCTTAAGGTCCAGCGCGCCCAGAGGCTCGTCAAGCAGAAGCACTTCCGGCTCGTTTACCAGCGCGCGGGCGATGGCAATGCGCTGCTGCTGGCCGCCGGAGAGCGCGTCCACGGAGCGGGAAGCGTACTTTTCCATTTTGACCAGCTTGAGCATCCTCTCCACCCGGCGGGCGATCTCGTCCTTCACCTGGCGGCGGGAAGGATTCTCCACGCCCGGCAGCAGTTCCTGGGGTGTTTTGAGCTTGAGCCCGAAAGCGATGTTGTTGAACACGTTCATGTGGGTGAACAGGGCGTACTTCTGGAACACCGTGTTTACCCTGCGCTTGTAGGGCGGCACACCGCTCAAGTCCTTGCCGTCGAAAATGAGCTCACCGGAATCCGCGGTCTCAAACCCGCCGATTATACGGAGCATGGTGGTCTTGCCGCAGCCGCTGGGGCCCAGCAGGGTCACGAACTCCTTGCGGCGGATGTACAGGTTTATGTCTTTGAGTACCTGGGTGTCACCGAAGGATTTGCATATGTTTTTCAGCTCTATGAGCTTTACGTCTTCCAGCATGGTCTTCCTCCCGAATCAGAATGTGGGCGGCGTGCTTACCCAAATGAAACGGCTCGCGCTTTTGCCGTTGTTGACTATCCTGTGGGGCGCATTGGGCTTGAAGCAAAAGCTTTCGCCTTTTTTCGCCTTTTCCCGGCGCTCGCCCAGCTCTATAACGACCTGGCCACCCAGTACATAGCCCACTTCCTCGCCCTCGTGGGGGTCCTGCAGCTGTGTGGCGCCCCCGGGACCCAGTTCCACCAGTATGGGCTCCATCTCGTTTTTCTGGGCGTCGGGCACCAGCCAGCTTATGCTGCCCCGTATGCCGTCCTCGTCCTGCTTTACAGATATATCTTCCTCTCCGAAAACGATCTTCTCGCTGCCGGAGCGGGCAAAAAACCGGCCCAGGTCGCTGCCCAGCGCCACCAGCATGTCCTCAAGCGTGGCGATGGAAGGAGAGGTCAGGTCCCTCTCCACAAGGGAAATAAAGCCCTTGGACAGTTCGCACCTGTCCGCGAGCTCCTCCTGCGTGAGCCCCCTTTGCAGCCTTAACCGCTTTATTCTTTCGCCGATCAGTTCCACTTTCTTCGCCTCCGGAAAACCGACCATGGTTTAGTTTTGTTAAACTTAGAAACCCGTTTTATTAAACAACAAATATCTCGCGTTTGTCAACATAAAACGCCTTGTTTGCGTGTTAAATTTTATACTACTCAAAGTTTAGTATACTTAAAGCGCCGCGCTTTGCTTTTTGCGCCGCAGCACTTGAACACTGTCCGGTTTTCTGTTATAATGAGATTATGATATACGGGGAGGCGTTTTGCAATGAAAAATATCGCCCTGATTTTCGCCGGCGGGACCGGCTCCCGCTTAAGCGGCGCCACTACGCCAAAACAGTTCCTGGTGCTGTCCGGAAAGCCCATAATAATCCATACCCTTGAGTATTTCCAGCTTTCCCCCGGCATCGACTCCATCTGCGTGGTGTGCCTGGAGAGCCGCATTCCCCAGCTCAAACAGTTGATCAAACGTTTCGACATAAGCAAGGTGAACATAATCGTCCCCGGCGGCGCGACCGGCATGGACAGCATATTCAACGGTCTTAAAGCCATAAGGGAGAGCGAGCGGGACACAAAGGACATACTGGTGCTGCTGCACGACGGCGTGCGCCCCCTGATAGACACGGACATAATCGAGAACGTGATCGAATGCGCCCGGGAAAACGGCAACGCGGTCACGGTGTCGGGCGTAGTGGAGACCATAATGACCCTGGGCTCCGACGGCCGCATCGCCGACGTGGTGGACCGTTCCTCCGCCCGCAGGGTCAGGGCGCCCCAGGCGTTCTTCCTGGAAGACCTGTACTCCGCCCATGTACGCGCCCGCAAGGAGGGCTATCTTACCCCTGTGGACTCCGCCACCCTTATGCACCACTACGGCGCCACCCTGCATCCGGTGGAAGGGCCCATCGAGAACATAAAGATAACCACCGCGTCGGACTTCTACATGGCCAGAGCCATACTGGACGCCCGGGAGAACTCACAGATCTTCGGGCTGTAATACGGGAGGCAGCGCATGAATTTCCATACAAGGCCGGAATGGCAGAACATAGAAGTGCAGTCCATAAACCGTCTGGCGGCGCATTCGCCATATGGAAATTCCTATTCCCTGTCCCTGGACGGCGCGTGGAGGTTCAAACTGTGCGAACACCCAAGCCTGCTGCCCGCGGGCTTTTACCTGCCCGACTTCAACGATGACGCCTGGCGGCAGATAAACGTGCCCGGCAACTGGGAACTGCAGGGCGAAGGCGAGCCCATATACACCAATTACGCCTATCCCTTTACCGACGAGCCCGGCGCGCACCGCATCACGCCCGGTTTTATTGCCGAAGGCGATTACGGCGCGGGCTGCAACCCGCCCGGACTGCCCGACAAGATCCCCACGGGGCTGTACCGGCGCAGGTTCGACCTGCCCGAGCATTTCGTGGGCAAAAAGCTGATACTGAACCTGGGCGGCGTGGAAGGCGGCTTCTATGTGTGGGTGAACGGCAATCCCGTGGGCTACAGCCAGGACAGCAAGCTCATGGCGGAGTTTGATATAACCCGCATGACCTACCTGGGTTCCAACCAGATAACCCTGCAGGTGATGCGCTTTACCGACGCCACCTGGCTGGAGGATCAGGATTACTGGCACCTGTCCGGCATTTTCCGCCCCGTGACGCTGTTTGCCAAGCCCCGCATGCACATAGAGGACGTGAAGATCAGCGCCGACATGCAAGGCAACGCCACCTTCGACGTATCCGTCACCCGCGTGAGCGGCTACGCCGACACGCTGGTCAGGCTGCACATTTACGATCCCGACGGCAATATCATATACAAAGAGAAACGCGCGCCCTCCGCCGTGTGCCCGCCCCTGTGGGACAACTCCGCCCCCCAGCCGGGGCACGCGGTCTTTAACGTGCATATAGACGATCCCCTGCTGTGGTCTCCCGAGGCGCCCAACCTGTACCGGGTGCACCTGGCGCTCATGGATCCCTCCGGAGCCGACGCCGCGGACAGGGAGCGCGCCCGTTTCGGCTTCAGGAGCGTTTATATCGAAGACGGCATCCTCAAGCTGAACGGCAAACGGCTGATAATCCGGGGCGTGAACCGCC
>JAFZLE010000134.1 GCA_017551645.1 Clostridia bacterium
GAAGTCAAACAGGCTTCCGCGCCTTTTTTATCTCTGCCCTTGAAACCGGGCGATTTTTGGGGTACAATCCAGTATCGGAAAGGATCGTGTCGGCTGAATACCGGGAAGGAGGTGTTTCGGGATGTATCAGCGGCTTCCCTACGAGGAGTATTTTATCAACACCAGCGAGGATTACACCCACACCGGACGGGCTACCTATCCGGTGAACTACATCGCCGTGAAATACAACACCACCAAGATCGGGCAAAAGCTGGGCATCGCCCATGAGGTCAATTACGAGATGCACTACGAGCCGGACCGGGACGTGATCCAGATCAACTTCCAGCGCACCTTCGGCATGATCGACTGGGTCGCCAACGTGTTCGAGTTCGGCAGCCGCTACTACCGGGCCATCGAGTTCGAGGATCAGCCTTTGCAGCTCCGGGTGCATCACGGCTGGGGCAATATGTATCTCGCCATCAAGGAGGAGGTGCGGTCCAAGTGGGCAGAGCTCCACGAGGCTCATCCGGACGCGGCCACGGAGATCCTGGGCTGGTCCCTGGGTTCCGCCATCGCCTGCCTCTGCTGCCAGGACCTGAACTACAACTTCGGCTTGAAGCCGTATCTGTACACCTTCGGGAGCGTGCGCCCCTTCAAGTGTACGCCGCTGAACTGGAAGCGGATGCAGAAGTATCTGTCCACCCTGTACACGGACTGCTCCAACTTCGCCGACATCAACGACCTCATCACCTACATGCCCCCCTTCCGGGGCTTCACCATGATCCACCGGGTGAAGGTGGGCACAGACCTCCCCCGCACCCTGTTCCGCCTGCTCCACCCCGTCCTCTACCACGTCCACTACGACCAGCCGGAGCTGTACAAGAAGTTTATCAAGACCACGGAAGCAGAAGACGTAACGCAGGAAAACGCCTGAAACGTTCAAGCGGCGCGCCAGCTTTTAGCGTTCAACGCATGACCAGGCGCGTCAGGCGAACCTGGACAGGTCGCCCAGCTCCTCCCGCACCGTTTCCTGGACCTGCTGGGCGATGCGTTTAGCCGTCTCCTTGGAAAGACCGATCTGCTGGGCCACGGCGTAGAGGTCGGAGAGCCCGGGGTCGACGCCGTTGCCGTTGACGGTGGTGGCATGCTCGCCGCCGGTGCTGTTGCTGTATGTGAGATCGTAAGCGGGCGAAAGCCGCCAGCCGGAACCGGGCGTGTAGAGGAAGGAAAAGTTCTTGGCGTGATCGTCCCGGTTGTGGGCGAACACGTTGAAGCACATGAGCCGGTACAGCTTCTCCACCTCCCGATAGTCCTGGGTCAGCGCCAGCGTGAGGCGCATTAGGCTGTTGTAGTCCAGAGTGGGCAGGCGATGGGATGCCTCCAGCAGGGCCGCGGCGGACAGCATATGCACCCGGGCGACGCCGTCAGCCGTCCTGACCCGATCGAACCGCTTCGTGCCAAAGTAGCCCTCACAGACCCTGGAAGAGAACAGACGGGTCTCGGGCACCTCGATGCCACACTTGCGGGCACAGAGGCTGTATTCATGCTCCGTACGTCCGATGTCGGGGCGATCGATGGCGGCGGGGAATTTGATGATCCAGTCCTCCCCCTCCACCTCGGTCATGATCTTGGGCCGCGCGCCGCCGGAGGAACCGCCCAGGTGAAACAGCTCATCCAGGTCCTCCGAATAGGACGTCTTCAGGATGCGGCGGCACTCCTCGGCATAGTGGTCCAGCTCCTTCTGCGCTTCCGCCCGCTGCCATTTTACCGCCTGACGATAGGTGAGCGCGCCCATGCCGGACTCGCCCACGATGGCCAGACGATCCAGCGCGGTCATGGCCTGCGGGTCTTCGTGCTCCTTGAGCAGCATCCGATCCACCAGCAGGCGGCCCCACCCGTCGGGCAGACTGTCCGCAAAAACGCCGAACAGGCCCTCGAAGAGCTCGAACCGGGGGATGAACACACGATCGTCCAGGGGCAGCGACAGGGGGCTGACGGAAAACCCATTCTTCAACCAGTCTTCATCGTACTGGAACGCACCCAGCCACTTTTGATACAGCGCCAGGGTGCCCACCTTGCGGCCCTCATACAGGACTTCCAGGGACCTATACTTCTCCATCGATGATCTCCCGAATAGACTTGATCTCAGCAGGCTTGAACAGGGCTTCAAAAGGCGCGGCGGCGTCCAGCACCAGGGCGATCTTCAGCAGCGATTCCAGGGAGATCTCCCCCGTCTGCTCGAACCGCTTCAAGGAGCCATAGCTCACGCCGGATCTCTCCGCCAGCGCCTGCTGAGACAGCTTACGGCGCTTGCGCAGCTTCTTCAGGTTCCCGGCAATCTCCAAGCCATATTCCATTGGCGTTTTAATGATCATTTCCATGCTTATATTTTAGCAGTTATAAGCAGTTTTGTCAATGAACTGATAATTTATTAGCAGTATGAAATGATTGCTTGCGTTTGATTTACTTGGCGCCCGGAGGGGTTCGAACCCTCGAAGTGTGTGAATGAAGATGTGCTTACGCACAAATGAAGTCAGCGCCGTTGGCACTTAATGAAGACGGCAGCATAAACCGCCTAATGAAGTGAAGTCGCCCTTCCAGTCATTCGCGCGTCAGCGCGTCTTCATTCCTTCATTCGCGTCAGCATCTTCATTAGCCCCATAGGGGCGACTTCATTGAAAAAAGCACTGCTTTCGCAGTGCTTTTTTCTTGGCGCGCCCGGAGGGGTTCGAACACTCGCTCACGCTCGCTCAGGGTTCGGCTCTCAGGCCCCACTGGGGCCTGATTCACTACCGAACCCGGTTCGAACTCCCTCC
>JAFZLE010000135.1 GCA_017551645.1 Clostridia bacterium
GAATACATGTGCGAGGAAATGGCGTTTTCCGGCGCGAAAGTGCCCTGCCACACGGAGAGCCTGCTGCCCGCGTTCCGCTTTGCGGACGGAAGCTGGACGCACAGCACGGAGATCCCCTTCCCCTGCATGGTCGCGGCAAAGCGCAAAAACGAAACGCGCCTGGGCTTTATAGGCGACTCCATCACCCAGGGCATAGGCACCCCGGACAATTCCTACACCCACGTGGCGGCGCGTGTCCAGGAGGCACTGGGCGAAGGCGTCGCCGTGTGGGACCTGGGGCTGGGCTACGGCAGGGGGCACGACGCGGCGCTGGACGGCAGCTGGCTGTACCGTGCGCGGCAGAACGACGTGATGTGCGTGTGCTTCGGCGTGAACGACCTGTTCCAGCTGGGGGACGCCGAACTGCTCAAAAAGGACCTGGCCTATATCGTGCGGGCGCTCAAGCAGGCCGGGCTCAAAGTGCTTCTGCAGACCGTACCGCCCTTCGACTACGCACCGGAATTCCGGGAAAGATGGCTCTCGGTAAACGATCACATAAAAACCGAGCTGGCAAAAGAAGCGGACGCAGTATTCGACTGTGTGCCCGTGCTGTCCAGGGGCAGTGACACGCCCTGGCTGTCCCGCTACGGCGCCCATCCCGACGCGGAGGGCAACGCCGCCTGGGCGGAAGCACTTCTGCCCACGCTTAAAAAGCTGCTGTAGGCCAAAACAAATCGCGGGCTGCCGGTCTATCCGGCAGCCCGTTTGTTTTTGCCTTAGCGCAGAAGTTGGCCGCTAAATATCCCTGACTTTCCTGTTGAACACCATCGCCAGCGCGGTCACGGTAAAGCCCAGGGCGCAGAGGGCAAGCAGCGTGGCGCTGCCCAGGGTCTCCAGTATGGCGCCCGCCAGCACGGAGGCGATGGGTATCATCCCCTGGGCGCCTATGCTGGTTATGCTGGTCAGTTTGCTCAGCTTGTCCCTGTCCACCACCCGCATCATCACGGTGGAGGCGGGGATGTTGATGGACACGATAAGGAAGCCCGTCACCAGGCAGCCCAGAGAGAAGGAGATAAGGAAGCCGTTAAGGGACGCGCCCCTGTCCACCAGCCAAAAGTAGCTGGCCGCCAGCCCTATCATCACCGCCGACATCGCGCACAGCTTGACGGCTGTAGCGAAACCGCACTTTTCCGCCTGCTTCCGGGCGGAGAGTATCGCCGCCCCCGCCAGGGAGCTCACGCCTATACACACGCTGAACACGGAGGACCAGAGCTCGGGCGTGAGCACGCCGTCAAACAGGTAAGAGGGCGCGCCCGCCAGATCCGTCTTTATGAAATACGGCAGGAAGTTGCCCGTCACCGGGGCGAAAAAGAAGTTTATGAAGAGTATCGCGCCGATCATGGCGAGTATCGCCTTTTTGGTCTTCAGGTACCTTATGCCTTCCCCCATGTCCTTTACCGCGAGCTTCAGGGTCAGCCTTTCTTCGCTCGCGCGGTGCTCGTAGCTTATGAACATCTCCGACACGCCCGAAGCCACGTAGGCGACGCCCACCAGGACGAACAGCGCGTATATGGGCAGCGCGGCGTAGAGTATGCCCGCCAGGATCACGCCCAGTATGCCCTCCAGGGAGCTTTTCATGGTGACGTAGGCGTTTGCCTGCTGCAGCTGTTCCCCGTCCAGTATGTGGGGAAACAGCGCCCCGGACGCGGGAGTGAACACGCCGCTCACCGCATGGCCCAGTATGCCCAGCGCGAACAGCACCGCTATGTGGGTGTCCGCGCTCCTGAACAGGAGCATCACGGCGGTGCCCAGCAGTATTATGCCGCCCTTTACGTAGTCGCACACGTACATGATCTTCGCTTTGTTGAAGCGGTCTCCCATAACGCCGCCCACGGGGGTGAGCACCAGCATGGCTGCGCCGCACAGCGCCAGGTACAGCCCCTGCAAAAACGCGTTGTTGCCGCTGATCTCCAGGATATAGAAACTCACCGCGAAACTGTAGAGTATCGAGCCCAGCTCCGATACCAGGGCTCCGAAGAACACCAGGCGGAAGTTGCGGTTGGCGAATACGTTAGTTTTCTTTTCCATTCTGTATAGTTTCCTCCCATTTTGCGGACAGCGCGTCGTTTTTAAGCAGCTTGAGCAGGTTCGTTACGCTGCCGTTCGCAGAGGCGCCGAAAGCGTCGAATATGACGTTCTGTTCCATGTTCTCGCCGAAGCGCAGGGTCTTGAGGCTGTAGTCCGGTGCGGAATCGAATTTTTCCGCCAGGGCAGCCGCCTCCCTGAAGGCCGCGTCCGCTTCTGTCCCGAATCCGGCTTCTGCCTGCACGGCGCCCAGCAGCGCCAGCATTTCCACGCGGATCTTTTCCAGCGCGGAAGGTTTATCCTCCGCCTTGACCCCGTCCAGGAACGCGAGCCCCCACTTTACCGCCGCCAGCGCCGACTCCCAGTCCTTTCGCGCGAGGTACACGAACACGTAGCCGACTATGGTGTCGAAAAGGTCCGACATCACGTGGAGCAGCGCTCTGGACAGGTACGGCCCGGCTTCTTTCGTGCGGCCCAGGTACATCGCCAGGCAGACGCCGATCTGGCTGCTGAAGACCCCGTCCTCGTTGTTGTTTTTAAGCAGCTCCAGGCTTTTTTCGTACTCGCCCATCATGAACAGCGCACTGGCCGTCGCTCCGCAGATCTTCCTTTCCGTTATGCTTTTGTCGTCGCTCTGCCCGGTCAGCAGCCGCGCCTGTTCCAGCAGTTCCCGCGCCCGACCAAGCAGCGCACGGTCTTTCGTGCCCGCCCCGAACACCAGGTACGCCTCGGCGCAGCCGTACACGGCGCGGAGGGAGTGGGGATACTTGGCCAGTATCTTTTCCGCCTGCGGCAGCGCTTCCGGGTCCAGTATCTTGCAGTACTCCCCCAGGCGGTCCAGCGCGCTCTCCAGGCGGTTGTCGTTGAGCCGGCAGCCCAGCAGCGCGTCCACGGAGGTATCGAAAAAGTCCGCCAGCTCCACTATAAGGTTCAGTTCTGGCTGGGACAGCCCGCTTTCCCACTTGTACACCGCGCCCACCGTCACGCCCAGCGTCTCGGCCAGGTTTTCCTGGGTCATGCGCTTTTCCTTGCGAAGAGAACGGATGTTCTCGCTCAGCTTAAGCTTCATCCTAAGCCCCTCCTTTGCCGTTTGCCCCTAAATTATAACAGCCCCGCGCCGGGAATGGAAGCCACCTGCAATACTGATCGGATAAAAATTTTTATACCACTGGTATGGCTTTTGGACCGGAAAAGCGAAAGCGGCAGTTACGCCTTTTCTTTTCGGCGTTCATACTGTATAATACCCGCAAAAGTTCAGGTGCCTACGGGGGATAAAATGGTTTTCAGGCAGGCAGGGCAGACGGACGCGGGCGCCGTCGCTGCGCTGTACAGGGCAGTGAAAAGTTCGCCCTTTTGCGTGTGGGACGAAGAGTATCCGGGAGAGGAAGAGATAAAAGGCGA
>JAFZLE010000136.1 GCA_017551645.1 Clostridia bacterium
CCTCCACGGAAGCGTGCAGGCAGGTGACCCAGACGGCGCTGATGATGATCGCAGCGCGGGAGCCCCTGTCCTCGTACGCGGACAGAACCATGCCGCGGCACAGCAGTTCCTCGCAGACCGCTGGTATCACCGCGGATACCGCTATGGTGAGCGCCAGCTCTGAGGAGCTGCCCGGCGTAAAGGAAGACGCGGTGGGCTTAAGGCCCAGGGCGTAGATGATATCCGTCCAGAAAACGCTCACCACGCTGGCCGTTATCACGCCCGCGGCGCCGCACAGCACGCACAGCAGCGCGTTCTGGCCGCTCAGGGGCTTAAAGCGTATATACTCGCCCGCGCCCCTGTGCCCGTATAGGTATATGCCCATGGGCAGCAGCATGAAAAACGCGTAATAGTAAAAGGAGACGAGGGCGTTCAGGCCTGCATCCCCGGTCCTGATGCCCATGAGCGCGGCAATATACGCCGTGCCTTCTCCCAGCAGCGCGGCCGCGTACCTGCCCGCCATGGCCAGGAACATGAGCCCCAGCGCCGCGAACACGCTGGGTATCCGCTTTGTATCCGGCATCACGAATCCGTCGCCGCGCATTCAGTCCTCCCTGATGGAATACACGCCGCTGGCGCCTTCCCTGAGCGCCGCGGAGATATATACGTCCCTGCCGGGGCATACGCCTTCGTCCGCCAGCGCGTTCTCCACGGTCTTGAGCGCCAGCTCGGGAAAGTTGTTTATCTTGCTCATGTGTCCGAGTATTATCTGCCTGGTGCCCGAACAGCACAGCCTGAACGCGGCGCCGGCGGCATCGTCGTTGGAAAGGTGCCCCTTTTTGCCCTGTATGCGCCGCTTGAGCTCGAAGGGATAGGGTCCGCTCAGCAGCATCTCACGGTCGTAGTCCGCTTCCAGCAGCACGATGCCGCAGGCGGACACACAGCTTAACCAGTTTTCGTTTATGTGGCCTATGTCGGTGGCGATGGCGGCGGATACCCGGCCCAGGCTGAACACGTACCCGCAGCTCTCGTTGGCGTCGTGGGGCGTGGGGAAGGAGAGTATGTCCATATCCCCCACGGAAAAGCCGCTGCCCGCCTCTATCACGCGCCTCTGCCCTTCGTTCAGCTTGCCCGCCTGCCTGCCCATGCCTTCCCAGGTGCCGCGCGTGGCGAATATGGGCACGTCCAGCTTCCGGGCCAGGGGGCCTATGCCGCTCACGTGGTCTGAATGCTCGTGGGTGGCCACTATCGCCCGCACCAGGGACACGTCAAGCCCCAAACGTCCGATCTCCGCCAGTATACGGCTGGCGCTCACGCCCGCGTCCGCGATCACCGCGTCACGGCCGTCGGATATGTAGGTGGCGTTGCCGCTGGAACCGGAGAACAGCGGCGCGAACACGAGCTGCCTCATGCGCCCTCCCTGTCCACGCCCGTCAGGTCGAAGGCGGGAGTGTAGGCGCTCTGGGCGCTGTCAAGCTCCTGGGTGTAGCCGTCAAATCCCAGCCGCTCGAACAATTCGACGGCCCGTGAGTATTCTTCCCCGGCCAGTCTCCGGGAGATGTCCGGATGCTTTCCGGCCTCTCCCATGGGCACGTACTGGCTCATCAGCGACACCGGCACGCCCTCAAAGTCCCAGTTTATGCGCCGTAATACCATAAGCGTGTTGTCGATGTGGCCCGGCAGCACCAGGTGACGGATCAGGGTGCCTTTTTTCATGAGCCCGTCCTCACCGTACACGGCGGGGCTGGTCTGCCGTATCATTTCGGCTATCGCCTTCACGGCGGCATCTGGGTAGTCTTCCGCGCCGCTTAAGCGTTTTGCCAGGCCGGCGTCCATGTATTTGAAGTCGGGCAGGTATATGTCCACCAGCCCTTCCAGCATTTTAAGGCTCTCGGCGCGCTCGTAGCCGGAGGAGTTCCATACCACCGGCACGGGCAGCCCGCCTTTCAGGGACTCGATTATCGCAGGTATGAACTGGGTGCCGCTTATGAGGCTGACGGAAGTGACGCCTTTGGCTATGAGCTCGAAGTATATCTCCCTTAAACGGGATACGCTCACGGTCTTTCCGAAGCCTTCGTGGCTCACGGACCAGTTCTGGCAGAAAGCGCATTTAAGGGTGCAGCCGGAAAAAAACACCGCGCCGGTGCCGGTCCTGCCGCTTATGCAGGGCTCCTCGTCGTAATGCGGCGCGCAGCGGGCAAGGCGGGGCAAAGTGCCCATGCGGCATACGCCTAGGCCCTCATATTCGCTTCTTTCAGCCCCGCACTCGCGGGGACACAGCCGGCACTCCACTTACTCACCCCTTTTCGGGCTATTATACTACAAAAGCGGAAAGATGTCAAAAACGGACGGGATGCATCGCCGTTTCCGTTTGCGCGCTCAGATCATCCAAATAAAAAACGGCGGCGGGGGCCGCCTTATGTCGTTTAGTCCTTTATTGTTTAGTTCTTTATATGATAGCCTCTTTGTGGACGTCCCCTTTGTGGATGTCCCCTTTGTAGATATCCCCAAAGGGGTAATCCAGGGGAAGCGCGCTCACGGGCGGATCAACGGCGGTCTTTTGCGGTCTTTGGCACGCTGCCGTACACCCTGCGGGATGCGGCGGGCTTTCCGGGGCGGCAGAACTGGCCGGAGCCGTTCACGCCCTCGCTCTTCGCGTCGAACTCAAAACTGCGGTGGGCCTCGAAAAAAGACTCAAGTCGGTTTTTGAGCCCGCTGACAACGCCGGCGTACCCGCTTTGGCCGTACAGGTTCGATGTCTCCCCAGGGTCGTTCTCCATGTCGTACAGCTCGTGGGGGCCGTCCGGGTAACGGTGGATATACTTCCATTTATCCCGGCGGATCATGCGGGCGGGGCCGTACTCGTCGTATATGACGACCTCCTCCCGGCGGGAATGCCCGCCATTCAGCGTAGGCAGGAAGCTGGCGCCGGGCAGTGCTTCGGGCACTTCGGCGCCCACAAGCTCGCACAGGGTGGGATACAGGTCCACCGCGCTTATCATGTCGCTTACCGCCTGTCCGGGCCGGCTCACGAGCGCGGGGCAGCGCAGCAGGAAGGGCACCTTGACCGCCTGGTCGAACATGTTCACGGGATAGGTGCCGTTGCCCTTGCCCCAGACGCCGTGGTGGCCCATGCTCATGCCATTGTCGGAGGTGAATATCACCAGCGTGTCGTCCAGTATGCCATTCTCCCGCAGTTTGTCCAGTATCCGGCCTATGCCTTCGTCCATGGCGGATATGGCGGCGAAATAACCCCTCAGGTTCTCCCTTCGGGCGGGAGTGCCGTATACCGGGCCGGTGGTCATGTCCGGATGGTCGGGCACGTCGGGCATCTCGTCAAAGGAGCATTTATCGTAATAATCGATCCACTTTTTGGGATGCTGGTCCTTTGCCCAGGGGCTGTGGGGCGCGGTGTAGTGCACGCTCAAGTAGAACGGCCTGTCCCTGCCGGCGAGGGCGTCTATATCTTCGCACGCCTTCTGCGTGATGAGGTCGGTCACGTACTCGCCGTGCCTGACCTGTATGGAGCCGTTTTCCACGACGTCCGGGTGATAGTAACAGCAGCCGCCCTTGCCTATGGTGTACCAGGAGGAAAAGCATTTCTGGGGATTTACGCTGTCACCCAGGTGCCACTTGCCCGAAAGGGCACACACATAGCCGTTTTCCGCCAGCATGTCCGTATAGCCCTTTATGCCGTCCAGGTAGGCGATGGGCTCGGTCTCGTCCGCGTAGCCGCCGTAGGGATTTTCTTTCCCCTGGGCGGCGAACTTTCCGGCGTCCACGTTCCCGCCCCGCAGCCAGTCCAGCACGCCGTGGGCGCTGGGCATCAGCCCGGTGAGCAGCGAGGCCCTTGCGGGGGAGCACACGGGGGAGGCGCAGTAGAAGTTGTCGTACATAAGGCCTTCCCGCGCGAGCAGGTCCAGGTTCGGGGTGACGAGTTCCCCGGTGCCCGCGCAGTGCATTGCCCAGGGCCCCTGGTCGTCGGACAGTATGAAAACGATGTTGGGCTTCATGTCGCCTCCGAAATAAAACAGCGGGGGAAACCTTTCCCCCGCCGGAAATCAGCGTTTAGCCCTTTATGCCGCCCCTGGCGACGCCGCGCACGATCTGCTTCCGGGCGAAGAGGAACAGGAAGAGCATGGGCAGCACCACCATCGTGGCGCCCGCCATGATGAGCTCGTAGTGGATGCCGACCTCCGTGGTGAAGGTTATGAGCGCCCAGGGCAGGGTGCGCACCTCGTCCCTGGAGATGACCAGCTTGGGCCACATGAAGCTGTTCCAGCTGGCCATAGCGTTGAGCAGCAAGATGGTGACCAGGGAGGGAGAGGCGATGGGCACCATTACCTTCCACAGGTACTGCCAGTTGCTGGAGCCGTCCACCTGGCTGGAATAGTACAGGCTGTCCGGTACGCTCATGAAGAAGTTTCGCAGTATGTAGGTGTAGAATATGCTGCTGGTGAACGGCAGTATAAGGCTGGCCAGAGTGTCCCTCATGCCCAGGCGGGTGACGGTCTGGTAGTTGGTGATGACCAGCAGCTCAAAGGGCACCATCATCATGGAAAGAAGCAGCGTGAATATCATGTCCCGGCCTGGGAACTTGAGGCGGGAGAACGCGAACGCCGCGAGTATGGTGGTGAACATCACTATGCCCACGGAGCACACGCACACGAATATGGAGTTAAAGAAGTACGTGGCGAAGGGGGCGGTGTCCCACGCGGTGACGTAGTTGGAGAAGTTCGTCCAGGAATCCGGGCCCATGGACGGGGGGAAGCGGTTCATCTCCGCGGCGGTCTTGAAGGACGAGGCGATCATCCAGTAGAAGGGGAACACCATCACCAGCGCGCCTATGACCAAAAGCAGATAGCGGGTCTTTTTGAGCAGCACCACGCAGGCCACGAACAGCACTATCGCCACGCAGCACAGCACCAGCCGGGTCATGAACGCGCCGTACTGGCCCGCGCTGCGGTTCTCCGCCACCTGTTTCAGGCTCTGGTACTCGCTGGTGGTCTCCATAAGGTTCCACTCAACAAGCTTTTCGTCCACGGTGTCCAGCGTTTTCATGGACTCGAACAGGGTGATGTCCTCGCCGTGCACTTTGCTGGCCTTCTGGAAGGTGGCGCCGTCGGATACCGCCTGCATGCCGAAGGGCCACAGGATGATAACGGCGGCCAGGCACACAAGCATGATGCATATGAGCGTTATTTGTTTCGCGCTTAGATTCTTCACTCGTGTCGCCCCCTTTCTCACTGGTATACCCACTTGCGCTGGATAAACTTCTGGAGCATGGTGAAGGCGAAGATGATCACGAACAGCACCATGGCCGCCGCGGCGGCGATACCCAGCGAGTGCATACCGTCAAAGTTGGAGGTTATGTTGTTGTATATGTACCAGGCCACGGTCTCCATCTGGTAGTCTTCGGGCCTGCCGTTCCACAGCACGAACACGTCGGTATAGACCTTGAAGGCGGAGATGGAGTTGATTATAAGCACCAGGCCGATGGTGGGGGAAAGCAGGGGCACGGTGATCTTGAAGAAGATGCGGGCAGGGCCGCTGCCGTCCACCTTGGCCACGGTGTACAGGTGCTCGTCAATGTTCTGCAGGCCGCTCAAAAGCAGTATGATGGTGAAGGGCAGGCTGTTCCATATGCCGAAGATGATGAGCACGGCCATGGGGATCGTGTGGTTGGTGGCGCCCGTCTGCAGCCAGTTTATGTTCTCCGGCGCGCCGAACAGGCGGGTAAAGAAGGTGATGAACGCGTTTATGAGGCCGCTGTTCTGGTTGAACATCCACCTCCACACCAGGCCCACGGCGGTGGCCGTGGTGACCATGGGCATGAAGTAGGCGGTCTGGAACAGGGCGTTCAGCTTGCTCTTCTGGTTGAGCAGGTGCGCTATCACTATCGCTATGGCGGCGGTTATGGGCACCGTGAACAGCACGAACAGGGCGGTGTTCCTGATGGACCTTATGAACTGGTCGCTGCCCCTGCCGCTGAGTATGAACTTATAGTTCGCTATGCCCCAGCCGGTGGCGGTGCCCATGTTGTTGCCGGTAAGGTGGTAGCCTTCCTGGAAGCTCATTATGAGCACGCGGATCATGGGGTAGAAGGTGAATATGCCTACGCCGATAAGGAAGGGCATAAGGTAGTCGAAGGGCTCGATCGCCTGGCCGACCTTGGCGCGCCCGTCCGTGTCTTTGGTGAGCCACAGCGCGAGGAGCACCAGCGCGAAGGCGAGGCAGATGCCGCCGCCTATCAGAAGCGCGCGCCCGTAATATATGAGTATGTAGCCGTCGGTGTTGGTCACGCTCATGGTGGCCTTCACAGTCTTGGTGGTTATGTTGGAGGACGCGGCGTCCGCCTGGGCTATCAGGCTTTCGGTGAGCCCGGGCAGGGCTTCCGCCGCGGCTTTTTCGATCTCGGAGGCGGCCGCCTCGTCGCCGGATGCGGTAAGGCGGTCCTTTGCGCGCTCCACGTAGCTGTTTACGGCGTGGGCAAGTATTTCCTCCTCGCTGACGCCGGAAGCGGCTTCCTGGTCGATAAGCTCGTTCACGGCTTTGCGCCTGTTGGAGATGACCTGGTTGTTGATGAGTGAGGCGTTCTTCGTGTGGGAGAGCATGATCTCCTTCACAAGGCCTTCCACGCCCGCCGTTTTGTCCTTGAAGACATTGGTGCGCGCCGTGGTATAGTAACTGTCTTTATAGTCGGAGAGCTTGGCGGCGCCTACGCAGCCCAGCGTGATCAGCAGCGCTCCCAGCACCGCGAAGATCACTATGTGCGTCAGCAGGCGCCCGCTGCCCCGGCGCAGCTTTTTCTTTTTATTGGGAGCGGCCATTTACAGCACCTCCTGATCCCCGGCGGGGTTGAGCCTTTCCCCGGTGGCTTTGTCGAACAGGAACACGCCCCGCTTCTTGAGGCTGAGCTTCACCGTCTCGCCTTCTGACAGGCCCACCTCGGCGGGGATGTAGGCGCGGAAGGACGTGCCGCCCAGGGTGAACATGGCCATCTCGTCCTTGCCCAGCTTGTACACGCTCTTTACCCGGCAGGGCAGGGTCTCCTTACTGGCTTCGTCGATATAGAAGCTCTCGCTGCGCACGGCCAGGTTGACCGCGCCGTCGAATTTGATGTCCGCGAAACGTCCCAAGGCGATCTTGTCATTCGTGCCGTCGGGAGTGAAGACGCCGTCTTTGAACGTGCCGGGAATGTTGTTTATCGGAGGATTGCCCAGGAAGTCTGCCACGAACTGGTTGGCGGGCTCGTCGTACAGGCGCTGGGGAGCGTCGTACTGCTGCTTTACGCCCAGCTTCATCAGCACGATGTGGTCGGAGATGGACATGGCTTCCTCCTGGTCGTGGGTGACGAAGATGGTGGTGACTTTGGTCTCCTGCTGGATGCGGCGGATCTCTTCGCGCATCTCAAGGCGCAGGCGGGCGTCCAGGTTGGAAAGGGGCTCGTCCAGCAGCAGCAGGCGGGGGTTCTTTACCAGCGCGCGGGCGATGGCTACCCTCTGCTGCTGGCCGCCGGACAGCTGCTTGGGCTTTCTGTCAAGCATGGTGTCCACGTGCACCAGCTTCGCCATTTCCTTGGCCCGCTCTATCCTTTCCTCCTTGGGGACTTTCTGGATCTCCAGGGGGAAGCAGATGTTTTTGAGCACGCTCATATGGGGATACAGGGCGTAGTTCTGGAAC
>JAFZLE010000137.1 GCA_017551645.1 Clostridia bacterium
CGCGGGCGCGGGCTCCAACGACACCCAGACCGCGCTTATGAAGAGCGAAGCCTACGCCAAACTGGGCGTGGACGCGCTTTTGCTCATAACCCCTTACTACAACAAGGCCAACCAGACGGGCATGGTAAAGCACTTTACCTACGTGGCGGACAGGGTCGACTGCCCCATAATCGTGTACAACGTGCCCGGCAGGACGGGCTGCGCGCTGTCTCCCGCCAGCGTTGAGAAGCTGGCCGCGCACAGGAACATAGTGGGCCTCAAGGAAGCCAGCGGCGACATGAGCTACTTTATGAACATCGCACACCTGGCAGGCCCCGACTTCCAGCTATTGAGCGGCAACGACGACATCATCGCCCCTGTGCTGGCCGCGGGCGGCGTGGGTGTGATAAGCGTGCTGGCAAACGTGGTGCCCAAAGAGACCCGCAGGATAGTAACTTCCTTCCTGGAGGGCGACGTAAAGACCTCCCGCGAGCTGCAGCTCAAGTACCTGAAGCTGGTGCGCGCCCTGTTCATGGAAGTGAACCCCATCCCCGTAAAGGAAGCCATGAACCTTATGGGCATGGAGGTCGGGCCCCTGCGCCTGCCCCTGTGCGAGATGGAACCCGCCAATCACGAAAAGATGATCGCCGTGCTTAAGGAGTACGGCCTTATAGGAGCCTGAATATGAAGCTGCTGCTGAACGGCTACGGGCGCATGGGCCGCATGATAGAGGAGATCGTGTCCGGCGACCCGGAACTGGAGATAATAGGCAAAGTGGATCCGCTCCTGCCCCCGTGGACGGGGGAGATCGCGCCGGAAGGCATACTGGACTTTTCCCTGCCGGAAGGCCTGGACACTTCCTTAGCCCTGGCGCGGAAGTATAACTGCCCCCTGCTCATAGGCACCACGGGGCTGGGCGCCGATGCGAAAAACAAGATGCGGGAGCTTTCCCGCCTGGTGCCCGTGATGGCGGAAGCCAACTACTCCCTGGGCGTGGCGGTACTGAAGTCTGCCGTGCGCATGGCGGCCAGGGCGCTGGGGGAGAGCTTCGACATAGAGATAGTCGAGGCGCACCACCGCAAAAAGGCGGACGCGCCCAGCGGCACCGCGCTTATGCTCAAAGACGCCGCCGACGACGGCAGGGGCAAACCCGTGATCTACGGCCGCCAGGGCCGCACGGGGGAGCGGGGAGACGAGATCGCCATCCACGCCCTGCGGGGCGGCACCGTGGCGGGGGAGCACTCAGTGAACTTCTTCGGCGATAACGAGACGCTGGAGTTCAGGCACTTTGCCGAAAGCCGACGCATCTTCGCCCTGGGCGCTCTCAGAGCCATAAAGTGGCTGGGCGGCAAAAGCGCGGGGCTGTACACCATGGACGACTTTATGGAGGACACGCTATGAACGCTCAGGAGATAATCTCTTTCATCGCCAACGCGCCCAAAAAGACCCCGGTCAAGCTGTATTTCCGGGCGTCCGGAGAGCCGGATTTTGAAAACTTAAGGCACTTCGGCAACGTGATATTCGGGGAGCTCAGCGAGGTCAGGGACTGGCTGGAGCGCAACAGCGGGCTTATTGAAGATTGCGTTCTGGAGCTGGACCGGCGCAATTCCGCAGTGCCGCTGATCGACCTTTCCGGCATCAACGCCCGCATAGAGCCCGGCGCGTACATCCGCGACAGGGCGGAGATAGGCGACAGGGCGGTCATCATGATGGGCGCGGTGATTAATATCGGCGCCGTGATAGGCGAAGGCAGCATGATAGACATGAATGCCGTGGTGGGCGGCCGGGCGATGGTGGGCAAAAACTGCCACATCGGCGCGGGCGCGGTGCTGGCCGGGGTGATAGAGCCCGCCAGCGCGACCCCGGTGGTGATAGGCGACGGCACGCTGGTAGGCGCCAACGCCGTGGTGCTGGAGGGAGTGCAGGTGGGCAAAAACGCCGTGGTGGCCGCGGGCGCCGTAGTGACACAGGACGTACCGGACAACGCGGTGGTGGCCGGCGTCCCCGCCAGGGTGATCAAGTACAAAGACGACAAGACCAATTCCAAGACCGCCATAGTAGACGCGCTCAGAAACCTGGGGGACGAATAAGCTTACATGATGCAAGGGGACGGGCAATGCCCGTCCATTTTCTATTTTAGTATCATGCGGATAATAGCCAACTGTGCCTTTTGGGGCAGAACGTTCATCAGCAGCAAAAGCGGGTTGCGGTTTACGTTATAGACCAGCCGCGGGCGCGTGGAGGAGAGGGCTCTGCTGACTACGGAGGCGATCTTCTCCGGGGGCACGCTGCGCGCCTCTATCCTGTCCACTATGCGCTTAAAGCGGGCGGCGTTCAGCCTGTAAAGGCGCGTGTGCTCGCAGAACTCGTCCAGCTTTCGGGTGGAAGCGGGCAGCATGCCCGTGTTCACCGCGCCGGGGCGGATCACTACCACCCGGTGGCCCAGCAGCTGCAGTTCCATATTGAGCGCCGCCGCGTACTGCTCCAGGGCGGTCTTCGTTACGGCGTACACGCCCGTAAAGGGCAGCGGATACAGGGGCGCCAGCTCGCTGGATATGATCACGATCCGCCCGTGCCCGCCCAGCAGCGGCAGGAACGTCCGGTTTACCCTGAAGGCGCCCAGCAGGTTTACATCTATATCACGCTTGATGTCATCTTCCGGCATCTCGACCAGTGAGTTCAGGTCGTACACCCCCGCGGCGTGGATGATGCCGTCCAGGCTGCCCGCTTCGGTCTTGACGCGTTCGCAAGCCGCCAGCACGCTCTGCGCGTCTGTGATGTCTGTTTTTATGACGCCTTCGGCCTCGTTAAGGTCGAGCCCCCATGCCCGGTGACCTTCGTCGATAAGCCGCGTGCAAATGGCCTTTCCCATGCCGCCGTTCGCGCCCGTAACAAGATAGTTTCCCATTGTTCCCTGCCTGTGATCGTGTTTTTTGATCTGTGTCCTTTACAGTATACAACTTTGGCGGGCAGAAGACAATTACAGATGCTGTATGTATGGAAAAAACAGCCCGGAACACATCTTTCCGGGTATAACTGCCAAATAGAAGACCAGAATGGAAGACGGTGAACGCATCAGTCACTCCAAGTCAGCTTTTCGGAAAAGGAGATAACATGAGGCGCACGTTATCACGACCATGACCGCACTGTACAGCAATGAGTTTTTGATCGTCTCGGCACTTGCGTCGCGCTGCATGACCGCTTTTATTGCCCTGGCAGGGAAGTATTCCAGAATGAATCCTTTTCCGTTCAGGACACCGAGAAACAGGGCTAAGGCAACTGTTATGACCAAGGAAGCTATGAGCGAACGGATGATATCCCTGAAGATAAAAACCATGATCAATGGAAAGCTCATCATTGACATATCTATAAGCGACCGGCATGCGATGCAGCGCCAAACATATGAGGCATCGTAACGTGTCAGAGACGAAAGCCATTTGGTGCTGTATATCAGGCAGGCGGTGATCGGAAACAGCGCAGACAGGATGATAGCGCAAAGATAGAAATATAACAACTTGACAAACAGGATCGAGCCACGCCTGTTCCCTGAATAGATCAGGTTATTAATGGTTCGATTCTGAAAATCAAATCCAATCAGTAATGCGCCTGCGATGATCGACATCCATGCCGTAAAACTCGCGTCTCCCATGGTGCGCAGAAAAACATATTCACCGCGGCTCATATCTTCACCGGCGCTCTTGATTCCATAGCCGTGAAGTACTTCCGGAAACTTGGCAAAGGCCGCCTTTGAATACAGAAACAAAATGACGAGCATTACGCCGAAGATCACCCACAGCGTGATGCTCTGCACGGTCTTTTTGCCTTCTACGCGCAGCATTCTATACATGGTGCTCACCTCCGACCATCTGCAGGAAGTAGTCTTCCAGATTGATGCCGCTTGTCCTGACTTCCAACACGCTGATTCTTTCTTTGCTCAGGGCAGTGTCAACCGTGGTCATGCTGTCCTGAAAACCGTAAATGCATATTTCACCGCTATCCAGCAGCTTGATTTCATTATCCAGTACTCGGCTTATGATTCTAATGGCGATCTCCCTTTCGCTTTCCGGAACAGACAGGTAGACACATTTATCGCACTTGTCTTCCAACTCCTTTGCGGTCACTGTTCCGATAATGCGTCCTTTGTCGATAAAGATATAATCTGTCGCAAATCCGTAGAGCTGTTTAAGGTAATGGCTTGAAATGAAAACAGTAGTTCCGTTATTTGAGCTTTCATTTGTCAGGATCGTGTTGATCTCTCGGATACCGCTTGGATCAAGGCCGTTGAGCGGCTCGTCCAGAAGCAGCAGGTCGGGCTTACCCAAAAACGCGCAGGCCAATGCCAGCCGCTGCTTCATGCCCATGGAATAATGTCGGACGGAAAGTCGTTTATTCTCAGCCAAATCAAACTTTTGCAATGCCTCATCGACTGCGCTTTTATTGGCTAATCCCTTTAGGACGCGCGCATAGTCAAGATTCTGATAACCTGAAAGATTTTCGTAGAGGATAGGGTTTTCGATTATCGCGCCGACACGTTTGCGTGCAAGTTCGTTTTCTCTTGCCGTTTTGCTCCCGAAAAGGGATAAGGAGCCTTGGGTTGGAAAGACCAAGCCCATGATTATTCTGAACAAAGTAGTTTTTCCCGAGCCGTTGTTGCCGACCAAAGCATAGATCTTCCCTGGGGATAAGCTTATGGAAATATCATCCAACGCTTTGACACTACCGAAACGTTTGGATAAGTGTTCTGTTTGCAGAGCTTCCATTTAAACCTCCTCGGGATAGTCCGGAAAAGCAAAAACAACGGCGGGGGAAAGGCTTTCCTCCGCCGTGTAATATTACATCTCGCTCAATTCTTCCTGCTCGACCTGGCGGATGCCCGCGCCGCGCAGGGCTTTCATTGCGGTGGATTCGTCGTCGGGCCGCAGTATCATGTACGCCTGGCCGGGCTTGTCGGAGGTGAAGGCGTAGATGTATTCTACGTTCACGCCCGCGTCCTTAAGGCACTCCAATACGTGAGCCAGGCCGCCGGGGGCGTCGGGCATGGACACTGCCAGCACGTTCGCCACCGCCAGCACGAAGCCGTTCTCCTTGAGCACGGTGCTGGTAAGGTACACGTCGTTGACTATCAGGCGGGCGATGCCGAAATCGCTGGCTTCAGCCAGGGAAAACGCCCTTAGATTGATGTTGTTGTCCGCCAGCACCCGGGTCATCTGCGCCAGGGCTCCGGCCTTGTTTTCGAGGAATACGCTGATCTGTCGTACCATTTCTGCCTCCTAAATCTTGCGCTTGTCTATCACGCGCACGGCCTTGCCTTCGCTTCTGACGATGCTCTTGGGCGCCACCAGGGTCACCTTGGCGGTCAGGCCCAGCATGGAGCGCAGCCCTTCCACAAGCAGCTTCTGGCGGGCGGCGATCTCGCCCATGTTGTCGGTGAACATTTCGGGAGTCATTTCCACCTGCACGTCAAGGGTATCGGTGTGGTTGACCCTGTCCACTATGATCTGGTAGTTGGCGGGGTAGCCCTGGTTGAGCAGCACGGTCTCGATCTGGCTGGGGAACACGTTGACGCCCCTGATTATCAGCATGTCGTCGCTCCTGCCGCGGGGCTTGCTCATTTTGACGTGGGTGCGCCCGCAGGGGCACTTTTCACGCGAGAGCACGCAGATGTCGCGGGTGCGGTAACGGATCAGCGGGAAGGCGCGCTTGGTCAGGGCGGTGAACACCAGTTCGCCCTGCTGACCTTCGGGCAGCACTTCTTCGGTCACGGGGTCGATGATCTCGGCGATAAAGTGGTCCTCGTTGATGTGCATGCCTGCCTGGGCGGAACATTCGAAGGCCACGCCGGGGCCGCTCAATTCCGTGAGCCCGTAGATGTCGTACGCCTTGATGCCCAGGGTGGCCTGTATGTCTCGGCGCATCTCCTCGCTCCAGGCCTCCGCGCCGAATATGCCCGCCTTTAGGGGAATATCGTCCGGGCCCAGGCCCATTTCCTTCATGGTCTCGCCCAGATACGCGGCGTAGGAGGGCGTGCAGCACAGTATGGTGGCGCTCAGGTCGCGGATGAACATGATCTGGCGCTCGGTGTTGCCGCTGGAGGTGGGGATGGTGAGGCACCCGACTTTGTGGCTGCCGCCGTTGAGGCCGGGGCCGCCGGTGAACAGGCCGTAACCGTAGGCGACCTGGCACACGTCCTCGTTGGTGCCGCCCGCCGCGGTGATGGCGCGGGCGCAGCAGTCTTCCCACAGGTCCACGTCTTCCTTGGTGTAGAACGCCACCACGCGCTTGCCGGTGGTGCCGGAAGTGGACTGTATGCGCACGCAGTCCTTCAGGGGCGCGCCCATAAGGCCGTAGGGATAGGCCTCGCGCAGGTCGGCCTTGCTGAGGAACGGCAGCTTCTTAAGGTCGTCCAGGGTCTTGATGTCTTCGGGGCTCACGCCCTTGTCTTCCATCTTCTTGCGGTAGTAGGGCACGTCATCCCATACGTGCTTAACCTGCTTGATCAGTCGCTCGGTCTGCAGGCGGATCATCTCTTCGCGCGGCGCGGTCTCGATCTCCGGTTGGTAGTATCTTTCCATATATCGAATTCCTTTCGGATAGAATAGCGTTAACCGTCCTTTTTATCCTCTTCGAAGCGGCGCTCCACGATGGCTTTGAGCGCCCCGGCGCCCCGGTCGTCCAGTATATTGCGGCGCACACGGCTTATGGTGGCGCTGGACGCGCCGGTTATCTCCAGTATCTTGGTGTACACGTTGTCCTGCATCAGCAGCCGCGCCACCTCGTAGCGCTGCTCCATGGAGGAGAGCTCTCTGGGGGAGCACAGATCCTCGAAAAAGCGGCGGCACTCGTCTTCGCTTTTGATCGTGAGTATCGCCTTGTACATGTCGGTATCCTTGATGCGGTCAAAGCTGGGTTTCATACCCCAGGCCCCCTTCACCATATTCTCAACGATATTTTAGCACATTAAAGCGCGATAGTAAAGGGAAAGAAATATTAAGTTTGGCGTGTACGCGCCGGGGAGCGGGCTTGATTTTAGCCGCCGGTTTTTGTATAATTGGCAAAGAAGGGGTGAAATCATGGCATACGACAACGCTTTGGTGGCGGGAAAACTGCGCCGCTGGGAGAAATATCTGGACGACTACCGGCTGCCTGCCTGGAACGAAATTCCAGACTTTGGTCTGTATATGGAACAAGTGACAGTGCTGCTAAGGCAGTACCTGGATTATCTGCCCCCGGAGCTCAAGGAGGAGCAGTTCATCACCGCCGCTACCATAAACAATTATGTGCGCACCAAGATAATGCCCCGACCCGTGGAAAAACGGTATTACCGGGTGCATATCGCGTACCTGATAATAATCCTCACCTTAAAGCAGTCCCTGTCCATTTCCCTTGTATCCAAGATCATCCCCATGGACATGACGCCCAAGGAGGTGGAGGAGGCTTACACCGGCTATGCCGAACTGCACCGCAAGGCCGCCGTGTTCTTCATGGAACAGGTAAGGGTGGCCGCGGGACCCATACTCAGCCACAAGGAGCGGGGGGATATCGCCACTGAAAGCCCGGAGGAACTGATCTCCATGTGCGCCATACTCAGCGCGTTCTCAAGGCTATTGAGCGAGAAGCTGCTTCTGTTGGAGGGCAAGGACCTGTCCAACGGCGGATCGGTGGCCCAGAGAGGCGTGCGCCACGCGAATGAATAGGGGAGAGCAATAAAAACGGAAGGGGAAGACCCTTCCGTTTTTTATTGGTCGGCGGTCCTGAAGCGCGGCACCCGGAGGCGCCGGTGCGGTTCAGGCGGTATCGGTGATAATTACAGTATCAGGCTCAGCGCCAGCAGCACGACGGCCAGTATGGCGTCCACTATCAGCACCGCAAGCGCCTGTTCGTCCGTGTCCAGGTCGTCAAAAGTCGTGATGGGCTCGTCCGTAAAGTCAGCCATGTCTTTTTGCAGGAAGGGAGGGTCTTTCTTTTTCATGCGGGGGAGCTTGAACTGGGAGATCTTTACCCCGTCCAGCCTCAGATACGCCAGGAAACAGCCCAGCAAGAACACCAGCCCCAGCACCGCGCACAGGTTTGCCGTTCTGGGGGCGTTTTTGCCCATGAAGAACTGCGCGAGCTTGATGACGAGCAGAGTCAGCACCGCTCGCGTGAACAGTTTGTATATCACCGGGCGGGTCATTTGCCTGCTCCAGATGTCCTTTATGCGTTTTTTTAATGCCATCTGCCACACCTCTAAAATGTCTTAACAGTACTATACTATACATAAACAGGACAAAAAATA
The DNA here is from genome assembly GCA_017551645.1 of Clostridia bacterium. Classification (GTDB taxonomy): domain Bacteria; phylum Bacillota; class Clostridia; order Christensenellales; family Aristaeellaceae; genus RUG14130. The sequence continues at coordinate 8,255 of JAFZLE010000137.1, forward strand.
CAATATGTAAAAAGCATTATTTTTGCGTAAAACGGATTAATCGATGGACGATTATTCAAAAATATGCCTGTGGACCCCGTCTTTCAGCCCCAAAATGCAGTAATATCGAAAATAAATAACCAGATTTTTCAAAAAAAACCTTGACGGGGCGGGGTAGACTGTTGTATAATTCCTGCCATCATCATCGCAATCAACCATGATGAATATTTTATTGGAGGAGCTTAACATGAAGAAAATGCTGAGCGTCGTCCTCGCGCTGGTTATGGCGCTGTCCGTGTTCGCCATGGCGAACGCCGAGCCCCTGACCAACTACGTGGACTATCAGACCCAGGCCAACGAAGTTGAGTACTGGTGCATCCAGCACTCCCAGGGCGCCGTGGACCTGAACGTACTGTGCAACTGCATCGACGGCCTGCTGACCAACAACGCCAACGGCGAGCTGATCGGCTGCGTCGCCACCGACTGGTTTACCGATGACGGTTCCGTGTGGACCTTCAAACTTCGCGACAACGTGAAGTGGGTAGACTGCGAAGGCGAGTACATGGCCGACCTGACCAGCGCCGACTTCCTGTACGGCCTGGAGTTCGTGCTGAACTACCACAAGAACGAAGCCGCCAACACCTCCATGCCTATCGAGATGATCAAGGGCGCCGGCGACTACTATGAGTACACCAAGGCGCTGCCCGCTGAGGAAGCCATGGCGCTGGGTATCGACAAGCTGGTCGAAATGGTCGGCATCGCCGCTCCCGACGACTACACCGTGGTCTACACCCTGATCGCCCCTCTGGGCTACTTCCCCACCGTGGCCACCTACTCCTGCCTGAGCCCCATCAGCCCCGCGCTGCTGGAGGAGATCGGCGCCGACGGCTACCGCAACGTCACTTTCGACACCCTGTGGTACAACGGCCCCTACTACGTAAGTGAGTTCGTGGATCGTTCCTACAAGATCCTCACTCCCAACCCCCTGTACTACAATCCCGATGACAAGCTCTTCGAGAGCGTAACCGTGCAGATGGTCAACTCCGGCGCCGAGGCTTTCCTGCTCTACGAGGCGGGCGAGATCGACAACGTGACCCTGACCCAGGATAACCTGAAGGCCATCTACGACAATCCGGAAGATCCCTTCCACGATTACCTGATCGAGATGCGCCCCACCAAGTACTCCTACCAGTTCCACCTGAACTATCATCAGAAGGATGCCGAGGGCAATGATTACGAGCCCTGGAACAAGGCCATCGCCAACGAGAACTTCCGTCTGGCTTGGTACTACGGCATCGACCTGACCGACTGGCTGGCCAGGACCAACTTCATCAACCCCCTGTCCTGCGAGAACTACACCTACACCGCCAAGGGCGTCGCCACCATGTCTGACGGCCGCGACTACACCGACGTAGTGCGCGAGAAGCTGGGCCTGGATTACGATTACACCGTATACAACCGCTTCGACGCGGAGAAGGCTGCCGCTTACGTAGCCGCCGCCAAGGAAGAGCTGACCGCCGCCGGCGTCGAGCTGCCCGTGAAGGCTTCCTATTGGGTAAAGGCCGGCAACCAGCCCGCCTGGGACAGCGCCGAGACCCTCAAGCAGTGCATCGAGGCCAACCTGGGCGAGCTCGTTGAGCTGGAGATCAACACCTACGTGTCCTCCCTCGCGCAGGAAGTCCGCAATCCCAGCCTCTACAGCTTCGTGATCAACGGCTGGGGCGCCGACTTCGGTGATCCCGTCAACTTCCTGGGCCAGGAGACCTACGGCGACGACAACGCCTATTATGCCCAGTACTACTCCAAGATCAACGAGGCTTCCGACGAGAAGCTGATCGCGACCTATGAGGAGTTCACCGAGCTGGTGAACAAGGCCAAGGCCATCAACGACGATCTGGACGCCCGCTACAACGCGTTCGCCGACGCTGAGGTCTACATGATCCAGCACGCGCTGATCGTGCCCTGCTACAACAACATCGAGTGGCAGCTGAGCAAGATCAATCCCTACAGCACCATCTACTGCGCTTACGGCATGATGACCTACCGCTACGTGAACTACGACACCAACGCGGACGGCTTCACCACCGCCGAGATCGCTGCCTACAAGGAAGCGGCCAGCGCCAAGTAATTTCCGCTAAATGGCGGAGAACGTTTCCGCCGTGTGCCGGGCAGCCCTTACGGGCTGCCCCGGCATATATTTATCAGCACCGCGCACCCCCGCCCGGGGGATGACCGCCGGGCGGCGGTGTGCGGTGACGTGAATAAAGGACTTATTTCGGATGACGGAGTGATTCCGAAAGGAATCACCGCCGTCCTTTTCTATTAAAAACGGGAGGCGAAAAGATGCTCAGATACTGCATAAAGCGTCTGCTGCAATCGCTGATAACGGTACTGCTTATCGTATCCATAGTGTTCCTGCTCATGCGCCTGCTGCCCACGGACTACTACTTCCGCGAGGACGAGCTTATGAAGTTCACCGACGAGCAGAAGAACGAGCGCCTGGAGGCGGAGGGCCTGCTGGACCCGCCGCTGGTGCAGCTGGGTAATTTCTACCGCAACATGATCCAGTTCCAGGTGACCAAGGGCAAAAGTGTGGTCCGAGCCTACGCGCTGGACCAGTATATAGGCATGAAACTAAAGGGCGAGGAGATACCCGTCGCCAAGGGCCAGAAGACCCAGTGGGCGTTCAACCTGGGCGTGTCGCGCCGCGTGTCTGCCGGCCAGCCCGTGCAGAAGGTAATAGCCGAGAAGGTGGGCATGTCCATGAAGATAGGCCTGACCTCCCTGGCCATATCGCTGGTGATAGGCGTGGTGCTGGGCGTTATGCAGGCGCGGCGCAAGGACGGCATACTGGACCGTGTCGGTATCGGCTATACCGTGTTCGTGAACGCGGTGCCCCACCTGGTGAGCTACTCCCTGCTGCTGATCCTGGGCAACAAGGTGTTCGGGCTGCCCGCCATATACAAGGCGCGCGACCCGGTGAATTCTCTGATACTGCCGGTGGTGTGCCTGGCGCTGGGCTCCACGGCGGGCTACATGCTGTGGATGCGCCGCTACATGGTGGACGAGCTCAACAAGGACTACATCCGCCTGGCGAAATTAAAGGGCATGAGCACCACCGCCGTAATGTTCAGGCACGTGCTCAAAAACGCCTTCGTGCCCCTGGCCCAGTACCTGCCCTACTCCATAGTGTTCACCGTGGGCGGCAGCCTGCTGGTGGAGAGCTTCTTCTCAATACCCGGCATGGGCCCCATGCTCTCCACGGCGATACCCCGTTACGACCTTAACCTCGTACAGGCCATAGTCATGTTCTACGCCATACTGGGCGTGCTGGGCGTGTTCCTGGGCGACCTGCTCATGTGCCTGATCGACCCGCGCATAAGCCTTGTACGGAAAGGAGAGTCACGCTGATGGCCAAGAAGCAGCATAAGCGCAAGACGGTGCAGGAGTTGGAACAGCCTGTAGTCAAACTTGACGTTGATTACTCCGCCGTCGACAAGGAACCCAAGAAAGAGCGCCCCTACGGCAGGGCCTACTTAGGCGCCCGTTCCGCCATGCCCGAGGAGCAGCTGTTCGAGTTTGCCGAGTACCGCCCTCAGGACGCGGAGCGCACCGGCTACAGCAACTACAGCTACTGGAAGAGCGTGTGGCAGAACTTCGTAAGGAACAAACCCGCCATAATAATGAGCGTGGTGTTCATACTCCTGTTCATATTCACTTTCGTGGCGGAATCCCTGAGCCAGTACGACGTGGCCACCCTCAGGCAGGACAACCAGTCTATATTCCTGCTGCCTTCTTCGGAGCACTGGTTCGGCACCACCCAGGCGGGCAAGGACTACTGGGTGATCACCTGGTACGCCACCCGAGTGTCACTGGCGCTGGCAGGGCTGGTGGCGGTGGGCCAGATAATCGCGGGCACCGTGATAGGCCTGGTGTGGGGCTACGTCAGGAAGCTTGACCGCTTCTTTACGGAGCTGTACAACCTGATAGACAACATCCCCACCATCATCTATATGACGCTGATCGCGCTGATGGTCGGGCAGTCACTGGGCATAATGGCGGTGACCATGATCGCCTTCGGCTGGCTGGGCACGGCCAGGAACGTCAGGAACCTGGTATTCATGTACCGCGACAGGGAGTACAACCTGGCTTCCCGCTGCTTGGGCACCAGGCTGTGGAGGGTGCTGTTCAAGAACATATTCCCGTACCTGATCTCCGTTATCGTGCTGCGCCTCACTCTGGCGATCCCCGGCACCATCGCCTACGAGACCACGCTATCCTACCTTGGTCTCATAAGCGAGGAATACTCTCTGGGCATACTGCTCCGGAACGCCAGGGACAGCTTCCTGCGCTACCCGCACATGCTCATATTCCCCGCGGTGATCGTTTCGATCATCACCATCACCTTCTACCTGGTGGGCAACGCGTTTTCGGACGCCTGCGACCCCCGCAATCACGTGTAAGGAGGGCATAGAAGAATGAGTCAGGCGAATGTGCAGGCCGTCGATTTTGACGCCCGTGCCAGACAGGTGCTTTCTCAGACGCCCCTGCTCTCCGCGAAGGATCTGGAAGTTACCTTCTCTCTGCGCGGCAACAAGCTGACCGCCATCCGCGGCGCCTCCCTGGACCTGTACGAGGGCGAGACCCTCGCGATAGTCGGTGAGAGCGGCAGCGGCAAGAGCGTGTTCACCAAGTGCTTCGTGGGCATGCTGGACAAAAACGGCTCCATCACCGGCGGTTCCATAATGTACCAGGGCGAGGACCTGGCGCAGTTCACCGAAAAGGACTGGCTGCGCATAAGGGGCCGCAAGATCGCCATGGTCACCCAGGACCCCATGACCAGCCTTAACCCCTTAAAGTCCATAGGCAAGCAGATACAGGAATCCGTGGAGCTGCACCAGGGCATAAAGGGCAAGGAAGCCAAGGCGGAAGTCATCCGCATACTCAAGGCCGTGGGCATCCCCGAGCCCGAGAGGCGCTATAAGCAGTATCCCCACGAGTTCTCCGGCGGCATGCGCCAGAGAGTCGTCATAGCCATCGCCGTGGCGTGCCGTCCCCAGATCCTGATCTGCGACGAGCCTACCACCGCCCTGGACGTGACCATACAGGCCCAGATACTGGACCTTATCCGCCGCCTGCAGAAAGAGCAGAACATGACCATCATCTACATCACCCACGACCTGGGCGTGGTGGCCAACGTGGCGGACCGTGTGGCGGTCATGTACGGCGGGCAGGTCATCGAGATCGGCATGGCCAATGAGGTGTTCTTCGATCCCAAGCATCCCTACACCTGGGCGCTGCTTTCCGCGCTGCCCCAGTTGGGCGTGAAGGGCGAGAAACTGCCTGCTATCGACGGTACGCCTCCCAACCTGTTCAACAAGATCAAGGGCGACGCCTTCGCTCCCCGCAACCGCTACGCCCTGAACATAGACTATATCGAAGAGCCGCCCATGTACGAGGTCACCGCCACTCACAACGTAAAGGCGTGGCTGCGCGACCCCCGCGCCCCCAAGGTGGAGCAGCCCAAGGCCATAGAGCGTTTGAGCGAGCTTTCCAAACCCACGGGCACTGACCCCAACGCCTACCATCCGCACCTGGATCCCAACCGTGAGACCCTGCTCCAGGTAAAGGACCTGCAGGTCACTTTCGGAAGCGGGCGCAAGAAGTTCGTGGCGGTAAACGACGTGAACTTCGAGATATACAAGGGCGAGACTTTCGCTCTGGTGGGCGAAAGCGGCAGCGGCAAGACCACCATCGGCCGCGCCATAGTGCGCATCAACCCCATCACCAAGGGCGAGATACTCTTTAAGGGCGAGCGCATCAGCGGCCGTATCTCAAAGGAAATGGACACCAAGGTCATCCGCTCCCTGCAGATGATATTCCAGGACCCCATGGCTTCGCTGAACGAGCGCGCCAAGGTGGACTACATCGTGTCCGAAGGCCTTATCAACTACCACCTGTACAAGAACGAGCATGACAGGCAGGACAAAGTGCAGAAGGCGCTGCAGGAAGTGGGCCTTCTTACCGAGTTCTCCAGCCGCTTCCCGCACGAGTTTTCCGGCGGCCAGAGGCAGCGCATCGGCATAGCCCGCTCCCTCATCATGCAGCCCGAGTTCATAGTGGCTGACGAGCCCATAAGCGCCCTGGACGTGTCCATAAGGGCCCAGGTGCTGAACCTGCTGAACGAGCTCAAGAAGCAGCGCGGCCTCACCTACCTGTTCATAGCCCACGACCTGAGCGTGGTACGGTTCATTTCCGACCGTATCGCGGTCATCCACAAAGGGCAGATAGTGGAGCTGGCGGAGGCGGAGGAACTGTTCGCCCACCCGCTGCATCCCTACACCAAGGCGCTTCTGTCCGCCGTGCCCAACCCCAACCCCTACGTGGAAAGGGTGAAGCAGCTTCTGGTATACGATCCCTCGGTGCACGACTACTCCGTGGACAAGCCCGTGTGGAGCGAGATAAAGACCGACCACTTCGTGTACGGCAACCAGAAGGAACTGGACGGTTACGCCGCCGAACTGGGACTGTAAACGCTGTAAAACAACGGCCTCATCCGAAAGGATGGGGCCGTTTTGCGTGCATTGCGGGCTTCTGCTCCGCCCTTGTGCACGATAACATTATACCATGCCCGGAAGGCAAAAAAGGGCAGGAAGGGTCAAGTGAACTTTAAGACCGGGTTAATGATCTTCGCGGTGCGGTACAGTATGTTGTCCTCGTCCGCCTCGGGGAATATGCGGGGCAGTATCTCATACTTGCCGCTGAAGGGCAGGGGGATCATGAGCGTGCCGTCCGCGCAGGTAATGCATTTGGTGTGCTCTGCCACATAGGTGTTGGCGGGGCGGGGCAGGTTGCGGTCCCATTCGTAGTGGGGCATGGGCCATATGGAATACTCGGCACCATTTGCGGCATATACCTCCGCGGGCAGGCCGTTAAATCCGTGGTGCGCCACCTGCGTGAAGCTGCATTTAAGCTTTTCGGGCGCGTCCATAAGGGACAGGGCGGCCACTTTGGCGGCGTCGCCGGGCAGGAAAAAGCTCGTGCCCTTCACTTTCAGCATCAACACGGCGGAATTGTCGTTAAAGTTGGTTATGGGCTGTTTGGCATCCTTGTAGGTGTAGAGCACCTCTATCTCCGCTTCGCCGTAGCGCAACACCTCGCCCGTTTCCAACCCGAGTATTCCGGTGGACGGGGGCAGTTCCTTAAGCACGGTGTAGAATTCCCGGAAGGTGGCGGGGTCGCTGTCCTGCCAGTAGCCGTCAACGCCCGTGAAGTCGTAAGGCTGGAAGGAATAGCGGATCTCGTCTATCACCGTGTCCGGATACATGCGTACGTAGTTTATGAAGGCGCCTATGTGGTCCTGATGGGCGTGGGAGAACAGCCAGGCGCGGATATTCACGCCCTGGGGGCACAGGGCAGTGAAAAAGCCGTGCAGCGCTTCC
>JAFZLE010000138.1 GCA_017551645.1 Clostridia bacterium
GAGCGCGGCATGATACGCGGCCACCAGTTCAACAAGGTGGAGATGTTCGGCTATACCCGCCCTGAGGACAGCACCAAAATGCTTGAGGAGCTTATAAACAAGGCGTGCCGTCTGGTGGAAGGCCTGGGCCTGCACTACCGCCTGAGCAAGCTGGCGGCGGGGGACTGCTCCGCTTCCATGGCCACTACCTACGACATCGAGCTGTGGATCCCGTCCATGAACGAGTACAAGGAGTGCTCTTCCGTGTCCAATGCCCGGGACTACCAGGCGAGGCGCGGCAACATACGCTTCCGCAGGGCGGACACCAAGAAGATCGAGTACGTGCACACCCTGAACGGTTCCGGCCTGGCCACCAGCCGACTGATCCCCGCTATCGTGGAGCAGTATCAGCAGCCCGACGGCAGCGTGATCGTGCCCGACAAGCTGCGTCCGTTCCTGGGATTCGACAGGCTGACGAAATAAAACAAGACAAAAACCAAAGGCTGTCCGCTTTCGCGGGCAGCCTTTTACGTATGCGGGGAAGCAGGGACTATTTCGCCGCCTGCTCGCCTTCGGCGATCTTCTTGCCGCTGGAGGCGCCGATGCGGCTGGCGCCGGCATTTATGAGCTCCATCGCGAATGCGTAATCACGTACGCCGCCGGAAGCCTTTACGCCCATTTCGGGGCCTACGGTCTTGCGCATGAGGGCTATATCGTGGGCGTTCGCGCCGGCGGTGGAAAAGCCTGTGGAGGTCTTTACAAAGTCCGCGCCTGCTTCCTTGGCAAGCTCGCACGCGAGCACCTTTTCCTCATCGGTAAGCAGGCAGGTCTCGATTATGACCTTAACCAGCCTGCCCTTGGCGGCGTCCACCACGGCCTTGATGTCGTTTTTCACGTAGGCGGCGTCGCCGGCTTTGAGCATGCCCACGTTGATGACCATGTCCAGTTCCTCGGCGCCGTCTTCCACGGCGGCGGCAGCCTCAAACGCCTTTACGCGGGTGGCGTTCATGCCCAGAGGGAAGCCTATAACGCAGCAGGTCTTGACGCCGCTGCCTTCAAGGCACTTTTTTACCAAGGGCACGTAGGCGGGGTTTACACATACGCTGGCGGTCTTGAGCTCCACGCTCTCGGCGCAGATGCGCTCGATCATCTCGGGCGTGGCGTCCGCCTTAAGCAGGGTGTTGTCGATGTACGCGGCTATGCTCATTTGTTCTCCTCCTGTTCGGTATTGTCTTCTGTATTGATGATGGCTTTCTCGTTCAGATAGATACGTATCTCCCCACTGGCGTCCACGCAGTTATCGCCCGGAGATACCACAAGCACGCCTTCGTCCGCCGTGGCGACCTTGATGTCCTTAAGCTCGCCGTAGGGGGCGACCTCTATGAAGCCCTCCACTCTGGTGTTCATTTTGAGCACACGGTAGAAGAATGTGGCGGGATAGCAGGTGTACACTTTCTTAAGGCTGTCCTGGGACATATTGTACACCGGCTGGTAGGTGGTCAGGTGCCCGTCCTCCCTGTACAGACCGGCGGAATGGGTGCCGGAGGGATTGGTCTGGGTGCTTACGGGCTTGTCGGCGGGATTGCTTTCCCCGAACTCGGCCTTTTCAGGGAATTTGACGATTATCTCGCCGCTGCCGGTGCCCGGGGAATCCTGGGAGACATAATACCTGAGCGTGTTCTCGTCCAGCCATTCGGGCTCGATCTTGTAAGTTGAAGTCTAGTCCACGGAAATGCTGCCTGTGACTTCGGCGACTTCGCCTTCCGCTCCCCGGGCGGTATAGGTGTAGCACTCGGTGCGGTAGGGATACAGCTTCTGGGGCTCGCCGTTCTCAAGCACGGTGTCGCTGAGCTGATACTCGTCCGGAACGGCGTACATGCGCAGTATCACCAACTGCTCGTTGTAGCCCTCGGTCTTGAAAGGGAGCCTTCCGGTGGGGGAGGGCAGGGAGGTGCCGGTCTGCTGTATGGTGAGCAGCGGCCACAGGCTCATCATGGTGGAAGCCAGGGAGATGCCGATCATAAGTACCAAGCCTGCGAGCACGCCGACAGCGATCTTCTGAAAGGGCGTCTTAAGGCGCTTGAACAGGGCAAGCACGATAAGGCCGAATATCAGCCCTATGGGCACGAAGTATACCAGCAGCTGCCAGTCCCAGTACTTGGACAGGGTGTAGCCCGTTTTGCCGGCGACGAACGTGGCTATGGCGCACAGGAGCAGAAACGCGGTCAGGGTTATGCGCAGTATCGCCCCGATCTTGGTGCGGGGATGTATGCTGAAAAACGGCAGCACGTTCTCGTCTTTTTTAAATAAGTTGCTTTTGGCTTTCACGGGAGGCATATCTGTATTCCTTTTCTGCAGGATAATATCGTGCGTTTATTATATCACATTTCATGGGCGGGGTTAATACCTTTATGGGGCTAAAATGCGTTTTTTAAGCCCGTTTTTATATAGAAATAACACGTAATTGTATTTTAACGCGGCGAACGTGTTGACAAACCTGTATTGCGCGTGTACAATAAACTCTGCATGAAAGTGCGCGGGTGTAGCTCAATGGCAGAGCTCCAGCTTCCCAAGCTGATAACGTGGGTTCGATTCCCATCACCCGCTCCACTTGAGCGATTATCCACATATTCTGGGAGGACTGATTACCATGGGAAAGGCAAAATTTGAGCGCACCAAGCCGCATGTAAACATCGGCACGATCGGGCACGTAGACCACGGCAAGACCACCTTAACGGCGGCGATCACCATCGC
>JAFZLE010000139.1 GCA_017551645.1 Clostridia bacterium
CAGCAGCGCCACGAGCAGCACGGAAAGCAGTTTTTTCATGGAATAAGCCTCCTTTTTTGATCTATAGCTACGCCTTTTGGCGTTACTAACCTTTGATCGCCCCTATCATTACGCCCTTCGAGAAAAAGCGCTGCAGGAACGGGTACAGTATCAGCATTGGCAAAGACGCAATGATTATCAGCGAATATTTCATCACGCGTTTTATAAGCTCTATTTCCTGCAGGCTCTCCAGATCCATGCTCAGATCGATCGTCTGGTCCTGCAAAAGTATCTCCCGCAGGAAGATCTGCAGCGGCTGGAGCTCCCGTCGGTTCAGGTACAGCATGGCGTTGAAGTAACCGTTCCAGTGCTCAAGCCCGTAATACAGCGTGAGCACGGCGATGATCGGCCCGGAGAGCGGCAGGACTATCCTGGCGCACAGCGCAAAATCGTTGCAGCCGTCTATCCTTCCGGCCTCCTGGAGTTCTTCGGGAATGCTGTTTTGTATAAACGAACGGCAGATAATGAAATTGTAGGCGTTTACGGCTCCGATCACTATCATCGCCCAGAATGAATCGACCAGGCCCAGACCTTTGACCAGCAGGAAAGTCGGGATCATGCCGCCGTTGAACCACATGGTGAAGACTATGATCCCCGTAAGCAGGCCCCGCAGATAGATGTCCTTGCGGCTGAGCGCGTAGGACCCTGTGAATGTGACGAACAGATTCAGCGCGGTACCGAGTACCAGGTATATCAGGCTGTTGCGGTAGCCGACGAATACCCAATGCGATGAGAAGACTTCTGTGTATCCGCGCCACTGCAGGCCTTTGGGGAACAGCCAGACTTTCCCTCCGTACACAGCGTAAGGGTCACTGACTGACGCCGAAAACACGAATATCAGCGGATACAAAGTTATGAAAACCGCCACACCCAGCAGGAAGTATATGACCCCCATGGTCACCTTATCCGCCGTCCCCAGCTTTATGGCGTTGCGCCCTGTAACAGTCTGATTTCTGTTCATGCTCTCACCTCTCAGAAAAGGCTGACGTCAGTAAGACGGCGTGCCATGTAGTTGGAAATGAGCAGCAGCGCCACATTTATCACGTTATTGAAAAGCCCGATAGCCGTGGTATAGCTGAATTGGACCTTGATGAGCCCCACTTTATATACATATGTGGATATCACCTCGGATACGCTCAGGTTTATGGCGTTTTGCATGAGGTAGATCTTCTCATATCCTACGGACATTATGTGTCCGCAGCTCAGCACGAACATGATCACGGCAGTCGGCAGTATGCACGGCAGATTTATGTGACAGATGCGCTGGATGAGGTTGGCTCCGTCTATCTGCGCCGCGTCATGCAGCTCGAGATCCACTCCCGAAAGCGCCGCAATATATATGATTGACCCCCAGCCTGTGTGCTGCCACAGCGATGAGATCACATATATGGGAACGAACAGTTTTGCCTTTCCCAGAAAATCCACGGAATTTCCGCCCATTGCGCGGATCAGCTGATTGATCAGCCCGTCGGTTTTGGACAGAAAAACATTGATGATGCTTACCAGTATGACCGTCGAGATAAAGTACGGCGCGTAGGTGATATTCTGCACGAATTTCTTTACACGCCCGTTCCTGACCTCATTTATCAGCAGTGCAAGCAATATGGGCAGCGGAAAACTGAACAGCAGCGAGGTCAGGCTTATCCTGAGCGTATTGATCAGCAGCTGCGAAAACTGCGGCGAAGCAAAGAAATCGTGAAAGTACCTGACCCCCAGCCATGTGCTGCCCCAGAAACCGCTGCGCGCCTCATAGTTGCGGAACGCGATCTGCAAGCCGTACATGGGCACATAGTTGAATATGAGCATGTACGCCATAGTCGGCAGCAGCAGTACATAGAGCTGCCAGCTCTCTGCGAGCCTTTTAAGCGGCGGCTTTTTATGCGGTCGCATGACACCGGTGTGAGTAGCGCTCATGAAATGCCGCCTCCTTTTTTTGTATCGCTTGCATTTGCATGATAACTGTCTGCACAAACCAATGTCAATGACTTAACAATGTGTGAAATTTTGACCATGATTATCCTTGGAAAATAATATACGCATAAAAAGCAGGTTGGTCTGCAGTTTCTCCCTCCATTTCATTCATTCCCTCGCCGCCTTTCATTTTTCAGCGAAAAATTTGCGCCGCCAGCGACCATCGCCTCTCCTGATAAGGAGAGGCTTTTTCATGCCTTGATACTTTTCGACCGAGTTAGACGCTTAATACAGTCATTTGCGGTAAAAAAACATATGAAAAACCTTATGCACGATCAATCGGTATCTGCATAAGGTTTTATCTATATTTGAACTTAGGGGTGTGCATTCAGAGGGTGCATTTTTCGTTGTGAATACGTTGCTCCACCAATGAAGCTATACGACCTTCCAGTGGCTCTGTTGACAGTCATTCTATCCGTTTTGGGCTTTGGTGGATGTGAACAGTATGATGAGAGATACCCACTGCCGGTGTGATTGCCCGGGGCTATTGTTCTACGTGCCCGGACTGATGCGTCGCTATCCACGCCAGATAAAGGAACACCGAATTAAGCGTTAAACATTGCGCATAATGTTGTTATTATAGTATATTTACACTGTATAAAAATGTGAGTTTTGTGAATATTGTTGACATATGTGAGGGTATATGGTATCATAACCGTGTGTTAGGCAGCAAAAGGGAACGGCATTCGTACGGAGTGTAAGCGACAGGACCAAGCGGAGAAACAGTCATATGAACGGCGTCGTTAAACTCTCAGGCAAACCCAAAAACAAGATAAAGCTGCGCGTCGACGACAAGGCGATGGCGATCATCTGCTATACTGTCGTCGGTTTATTTTCTCTTTTGTGTTTTTTACCTTTCTGGTATGTCATAGTTTACTCCCTGGAACCATACAGTCTGTACTTGAAGCAGCCGGAAATACCCTGGCCCGCGGAAATATCCTGGACCAGCTACCGCTTAGTGCTGAAGTACGGACTGATCTGGTCAGGCTATGTCAATACGGCTTTCCTCGTTTTTGTGGGCACGCCGCTGACCATGACGCTGATGATCATTACCGCATACCCCCTCACAAAAAAAGATCTGAAAGGGCGCAACTTCATATTAACGCTCTGGGTCGTGACCATGTACTTTTCCGGCGGCATGATACCGAACTATATCCTTGTCTGCCGTACGCTTGGACTGAAGAATAACCTGTGGAGTCTGATCCTTCCGGGCCTTTGCGGCTGCTACAACCTTATTCTTATGAAAAACTACATGAACGGCCTGCCGGGCTCAATAGAAGAAGCAGCGCTTATCGACGGCGCCAACGACTTGCAGGTGCTTATCAGGATCGTGCTGCCGCTGTGCCTTCCCATACTGGCTACGCTCGGTCTGTTCACGATCGTCGGTTATTGGAACAGTTATTTCAACAGCATCCTTTACATCTATAAACCTGACAAATATCCTTTGCAGCGAGTGCTGCGCGAGTTTATTGCAACAGACATGGTGGATGAAGTCAACCAGGGCATTACGGATGTCAGCCAGCAGGTAAACAACTTTACCGCCAAAATGGCCATAATAATGATAGCCACGCTGCCTATCATGTGCGTTTATCCGTTTTTACAGAAGTACTTTATGACAGGACTGGTATTGGGCGGCGTCAAAGAGTGACGAGCCTATTTATCATAATAAAAGGAGGAAGAAGCATGAAAAGGTATCTGGCCATAATCGTTGCTGCGATCCTGCTAATGACTGTATGGTCCTCAGCGTTCGCGGTGTACGATCCCGAGACCGACGGCGTCTCTGTGTGGGACGGTGAAATCACCACCATTACCGTGACCGACCGTCTCCCCGGCATCCAGCTGGAGAACAACCCGATCCTCAAGGAACTGGAAAGGCGTATCGGCGTCAGACTGGAAATCTCCGTTCTGGACGCTGCGCAGTACAACTCCCTCATCGCTTCGCAGATAGCTGCCGGCGATATCCCGGACATGTTCTATCTGTGGGACAACTCTTCCAACGTCAACTTCCAGAAATGGGCGCAGGAAGGCCTGATCTGGAACCTGGAGGAACTTGAGGACAAGATCCCCAACGCGTTCACCTGGCTCAACGCCAATGACCTCGCCTACGGCCGTGTACCTTCTCTGGACAACGGACTGTACGGCCTGCCCCGCATGCAGCAGCTCACTCCCGACGCCATACCTTATCGCGGTGACTGGCTCAAGAAGCTGGGCCTCGAAATCCCCGTAACTCCGGAAGACCTGTTTGAGTACTGCGTAGCGGTCTCCACGCAGGATCCCGACGGCAACGGCATCGACGACACCTGGGGCCTGTTCATTACCCAGCTGGGTGACAAGGGCGGCGGACTGATCGACAAGAACATCCGTGAGGGCTTCGGCATCGAACCCGAGACTGTAGCCTATAAAGTCATTCCCGCGCAGGAAGGCTTTATGGAGCTTATGGATTTCTACCATGACCTGTATGCCGCCGGTGGCATCTATCCCGAATTCTATCTGGAGAGCGACATATACGCCGATCAGGAAGCCTTCAGAGCCGGTAAGGTAGGCACGATGTTCAAGACCACCAGCCTTGACCACACCATGCCTTACAGGTCCAATGCCGCTGAGGCGTTCTACCAGAACAACCCCGACGGCGAAGTCGTGGCCGGCTACCCGCTCCAGCCCAACGGAACCACCGCTGCAGACGCAGACAGCTACTTCCACTACATCACGATGTCCTGCTGGGGCGTATTCTGCATCAGCAAGGCCGCTTCCGAAGAAGCCGTCGATGCAGCCTGCCGTTTCCTCAACTTCGGCTGCACCGAGGAAGGCGTACATCTGCTGACCAACGGTATCGAAGGCATCAACTACAAGAGCTGGGATCCCGTGCTGCGCACTAAGGTTGCTTTCACCCAGGCCGAGAAAGAAGAACCCGGCCATGAGGAGCGCCTGATCAACGCCATATCCTACCTGTGCGTACAGCAGAGCTGGGCCAACTACGGCAAACTGACCTTCGGCGGCAATACTCCCGAAGAGAAGGCCGAATACATGAGGCGTTACAACGAGCTGAATCACGGTTACATCGTCTATGACAACATAGACACGTATCCCGGCTATGCTGACCTGAAGACCAAGAATGCGGAACTCACCACCAAACTGAACGACGAAATGATGGTCCAGTACATCGTGGGCGGCATAACCCGCGAAGAGTTTACCGACTGGCTGTACAACGTGTATTGCCCCGCCTGGGAAGAAGTGGAGGATATCGTTACAGCCGTGCGCGGACCCAAGGAATAGACCATCTAACCGAGCCAACCGTGTGAATCAGACACGGATCGGTGTTTTCTGAAAGCCGCCTCCCCTGCCGACAGGTCGGGGAGGCGGTGATCCCGCAGCGGAGGCAGAACACATGCCAGTGATGATGATCGTAAAGCAGCCAAGAACCATACGGGAAAAGCTGCTGAATCTGATAGTGTATATCATAAAAAAGCGCTATCTGTATTTGATGTGCATTCCCGGTCTGGTATATCTGGCAATTTTCAGTTATGTTCCAATGTACGGTGTCATCATCGCTTTCAAGGATTTTTCGTACACCAAAGGCATCATGGCCAGCAAATGGATCGGCTTTCAGTACTTTGGCAAGGTTTTTGCAACATCCGATTTCTTTGATACTTTCCGAAACTCAGTTCTGCTCAGCCTGTTAAGGCTGTGCATCAATATGCCCGTTCCGATCATACTCGCCCTGTTGGTCAATGAAATTGGCAGCACTGCGTTCAAACGCATCGGACAGACGGTCATGTATCTGCCGCATTTTATTTCATGGGTCGCCATAGGCGGCATAACCCTTACGTTCCTGTCCGAAACTGACGGCCTTGTCAACATCGTTATCAAACGCGCGACCGGGCACACGATTCCGTTCCTGAGCTCAGCGGGAATGTTCCGCGGGCTGATCGTCGGAACGACGATATGGAAAGAAGCGGGCTGGGGTACGATAATCTACCTCGCCTCGCTGTCCGCCATAAACCTGGAATTGTATGAAGCAGCCACCGTAGACGGCGCGAACAGGTTTCAAAAGGTCTGGCATATATCTCTTCCCGGGATCGCCAGCGTGATCTCCATACAGCTCATACTGCAGTGCGGCAACATAATGAACAACGGATTTGAACAGATATACATGTTCCAGAACCCCCTGAATATAAGATCGTCAGAGGTTTTTGAGACTTACATATACAAAATCGGCCTGCTCAACACGGATTTCAGCTATTCGACCGCCGTAGGCTTATTCAAATCGATCGTCAATATAATACTTGTCATTATCGCAAACCGCGGCGCCCGTCTGCTGGGACAGGCAACGTTTTATTAGAGCACCGTGTTCACATCGCGGTGGTCACAGGTTCGAGTCCCGTTGCGACCATCGCCTCTCCTGATCAGGAGAGGCTTTTTCATGCCTTGATGATTTTCGACCGGGTTAGAAGCTAAATATGGTTATTCTCGGCTAAAAAACATATGAAAAACCTTATGCACGATCCATCGGTATCTGCATAAGGTTTTTTTATATTTGAACGTAGGGGTGTGCATCCGGAGGGTGCATTTTCTCGTTGTGAATACGTTGCTCCCCCACTGTCAACATCCTCGCGATGTGAACAGTTTGGCCGCAGCGGTGTGAACACTTTGCAGGCAAAATACTTATTCCTATAACTGTAGAGTTCTATTGGTTTCGCGAATCGTGGTTTTTCTTCTCCACTGCTTTGCACTTTTCGGCTCAAATTTTGCGCTTCCGGAACGCTATTCCCCCGCCGCTGCCAGCAAGCTTCGTCTTGCCGCCATAAACTTTATTACATCGTATTCAACATCACAAAATGAGCGGAACACTGAATTGCATATCCTGTCCGCAAGGTTTTTGTCACGCTGAGCGAGTTTTTTCAGCAGTTCGTATTCTTCAGCACTTTCGCGCTGCGCCTCCAGACGAATGGAAAGCCATGGTCCGTCGTCGCCCGGATATAGGATATGCGTATCCCCGGCCGGAAGATAGCAGACCGCATCTGTGTTGTGATGCTCAGGACAGTTTTGGACAAACGGATTCTGCCCGGGTTGATACCTGTTTGCCGCCCAGTGAAGGAAACCCGTGAGATCATACTTGTAATTTCCCCAAAGCAGATAGCGTGTTGACAGCAACGGATAATCCATGAAGCGGTTTATGTAACCGTATTCCCGCGGTCCACAGCATACATAATGCCATATCTCCGAGCCGTTTGAACGCAGTGTCTCGATCTGCTCTCTGTGCTTGTCATACTCCGCATTTAACGGCACCCAAACATCGAGCGCTCCATGTAGGTCGCCGTAAGACATCGCGTCGCACAGTTTTATCTCCGGCGCGATTTTGTGGATCAAACCGCACAGTGCCCTGAATTCAGTCGCGTTCGCTTCGTTCGGTTCGTCTGCCACGCCCATCACGCAGCAGTCGAGACATCCCAGCTTTTCAAGAAACGCCTTGAGCGCGGGCAGATACTGCGTCAGATAGCAGTATCCCTCATAAGACATCGACGGTATGTCGCCGTTTAACAGTATCGTAGATTCTTTCCAACTTTTTCGCCAGCCGACACTCGGCAGAAAAAAGTATCTCATGCCCGAAGCCTGGAATAGTTTTATGCTCTCTTCCAGACCACTAAAGTCGAAGGACCATTCGTTCGGCGCGGTCTCAGTTGCCCTGACCCTGCCCACATACATCATATTCTGATGCATCCTTCGCAGGGCTTTCAGATACCTGCGATTCAGTTCGGCGTAGGCGGGGCTGCCCGGTGACGCATGGTGAAATGTTTCCAGCGGTTCCGGGCTGTAACCGGTAATGATCTTCAGCGTCTCTTCGGGAAGTACGACCGGATATATCTCGAGCCTACCCGGAATGACCTGTCCTTCTGCCGAAAACGTAAAGCGATATACTCCCGGCTTCGCGTCCGGCGCGATCTTTAACGCTATATATAGTCCGCCCTGTTTTTGATCCCCTTCTATGTCGACGCTGCCGCCGAACGTGCGCAAACAATCATATACACGGAACGGGGCGACACGTTCCGGCCAGTGAGGTTTACGCTCGCTTTCAGATATGTGTATGTTTTGCTCCACCACTACGGAACGCAGCGTGTAGATCTCGGGCGTGACGCCTTCCGGCAAAGAGCCGAAACCGACCTCGATATGCGGCTTTTCCAATCCGCGCAAAAGCAATTGGCAGCAGGCATAGCCGCCACGAGCCGCGAACACGTCCATTGAGCCCGAAGAAGAGGCGTATTGAAACCTGTCCGGATAAGTAAATTCTGCTGACGATACGACGCTGTATTCCATATTTACCGTCCTTTATTTGATTATAAAACCTATTTCCATAAACAGTGGTGCCTGGTTTGCCAATATGCTTAATACCGTGATAGTGTGTTTATCCGTTTTCGTTTCCAGCGTCTTCTTTAGCGTATCCCATACCTTTCAGCCATTGGGTGAGCATATCAGGCCACCTGCCCGCCACCGGGTCTCCACCCGCCAGTCCAATGCCGTGGGCACCCTGCGGAAATACCACCAGTTCAAACGGAACGCCCGCATGAGCCAGCGCGGAAGCCAGCATAAGGCTGTTCTCCACCGGCACGGAATGATCACTCGCTGTATGCCATATGAATGCCGGAGGCGTATCCAAGTTTACGTGTAATTCGGCGGAAAAGCGGCGGATCAGATCGTAGTCGTTTTTCCTCTCTCCCAGCAATGCCTCCAGCGAGCCCTGATGACGGAATGAAGCGAAGCTCACCACCGCGTAACATGGCACGAAAGCGTCGGGACGGCTGCTGAACCGCTCTATCGGGTCTTCCGCGTCCGGATTTCCGGTCTTATACAGCGTAGCCGCCGAGCATGCCAGGTGCCCTCCGGCGGAAAAGCCCATTACGGCCACTTTTTCATATCCCATGGAACGTACCAGCCGTATGGCCCGCAGCGCATCGCTGAGTGGCGCCTCGAAGTGGCAGGGCTTCACGCGGTAGTCCAGCACAAAAGCGGAGATACCGCCCGCGTTAAGCATCCTGGCGATCTGGCCGCCCTCGTGGCTCGCTTTCATGACGTAGCCGCCACCGGGGCACACCACCACCGCTCCCCTTGAGCCTTCCACGGGATAGGCCTCCACCGAAGGTACGCATTCGCCCTCTTCAAAGTAAGGCACATTACCGGCAGGCCATAGTGAGATGACCTGCCGCTCCGCTTTCCGGTATTGTTCCAGATTTTCCAAAACGGCGGCCCACCTTGCTTTCATCTCTTCATCATCCGCCAGCGGCCTGAAACCTGCCTGCAGATATTCCCGTATTGCCGGCAGGCGGAAATCGTCGGTGGTCAGGTTCATCGTCTTATATCCGTTTTTTCTCGCGCAGACGACCGCCTCGCGTATAAGGTGCTTCATCAGGCCCCTGCCCGTACCTACCAGATGCATTGCTACCATGTGCAGCGTAGCCATTTCCCCTGACAACTGCACCGCTGCCG
>JAFZLE010000013.1 GCA_017551645.1 Clostridia bacterium
ACGACAAGCTCCTGCTGCTTAAGGACGAAATGAATACCGAAACGGGAAAACGGCTGGCGGACGAAAGGCACAGGTTCCTCGAAGAGTTCCTGGAACACTGGCATGACGAGACGGGATGCCGGGGCGAGTGACCGGTTTTTCTGACTGTTCGGGTACAGCCGACATACATGAACGGTATCGCATAAGGAGAAGAAAGACCATGATAAAGCTGAGCACGGAAGAACTCAAAAACATATACTTCGGCGCGTACTCATTCGCCGAGACCGAAGACGGGTATCTGCAGGCGTTCCAGTACACGCAGGCGCAGATGGATTACTTTAAGCGCGCTCAGGAATTCTGGTATGACAGGTGCATGGCTTCGACCGCGAAAACGCTTGAATTCACGACCCGGGCGCGGCGGATATCGTTTGAGTACAGGATCGTGTGGCAGGGCTCACAGGATTCCTTCGAAGCCTACGTGGACGGTCTCGCGACGGATATCCGCTACGTAAAGGACCTGGAGACCGAAGGCACGCTCTGTTTTTCGTTGCCGCAGGGGGAAAAGCGCGTGACCATCTACCTGCCCGCGGACGCTACCGTGCTGATACGCGGCTTTACCTCGGACGCCGCGGTAGAGCGGCCGGAAAGCAAAACCGCGAAAGTGCTGTGGCTGGGCGATTCCATAACGCAGGGATTCGGTCCGCTCAGGTCTTCCTGCACCTACGTGAGCGTCGCGAACCGGCTGCTGAACTACGACGTGATAAACCAGGGCATAGGCGGCTACGTTTACGACAAAAACTCGCTTATGAAGATGGAGGGCTACGATCCGGACAAGCTCATAGTGGCTCTGGGCACCAATCAGTTCGGTACCAAGTCCATGAAGGACGTAGAGGAGTACTATGAGACGCTTACGGGCATTTACGGCGCTGAGAAACCCGTGCTTTGCATAACGCCGCTGTGGCGCGGCGACGTTCCGAACGGCCTTCCCACATTGACCCGTTTTTGCGAAAATGTCAAGGCGATAGCGGGAAAGTATCAGAACGTAAAGATCGCTGACGGATTCAAACTTGTACCGCATCTGCCCGAATACTACCTGGACAAGCTGCACCCCAACTGCCTGGGAGCGGAAGTGTACGGCAGAAACCTGGCGGACACGATCCGCGAGCTTGGTTTCTGAGCGGCGTGCGTCAAGACGGCTCATCAGGCTGAACTGTGCGGAAACATGAAGAGTGAAACACAAAATAGTGCAAGTGAATTGAACGTTTTCTATACATGCGACAGAAACGAGTGGCGCAGATTCCTTGTCGAAAACTATAAGACACTGCCGGAAGTCTGGTTCGTATTCCCGACAAAGGGGTCCGGGGAAGCGTGCCTGCCTTATAATGACGCTGTCGAGGAAGCGCTCTGCTTCGGATGGATAGACAGCACCAACAGGCGGCTGGATGATCGCAGCTGCATACGGCGCTTTTCGCCCAGAAAAGCAGGAAGCCCGTATTCACGGCCCAATATCGAGCGGCTGATCTGGCTGGAGGCACGGGGCATGATACATCCCGATGTCAGGGAAAGCGTGCTTCCGATAATCAGCGCCCCGTTTGAGTTCCCGGAAGATATACTGGATGAACTAAAGAGGGATGAGACCGTGTGGGATAATTACGGCAGGCTTTCGGAACCGTACAGGCGTATACGGATCGCGTATATAGAAGCCGCGCGCGAGCGCCCGGAAGAGTTCCGGAAACGCCTGAAGAGCTTTATGAATAAAACGCGCCGAAACAAACTGATAATCGGGTACGGCGGCATCGAAAAATACTACGGGTAGACCACCTGCCGAAGGAGCCGGAGCATGGAGCTTAGAAAACTGTCTATATGCGACAAAACGATCATCACCGAACTGTTCAGGGACGTGTTCACGAATGAACCGTGGAATGACGACTGGAGCGACTCAAAGCAGCTGGACGCCTATATAACGGACCTGATAGGGCAGGGCTATTCCCTTACGCTGGGATATTTCGATGGCGAGCGGCTTGCGGCGCTTTCCATGGGATATGTGAAACACTGGTATAAGGGCACGGAATACGTGATAGACGAGTTCTGCGTGGACAGGCAGAGACAGGGCAGGGGGATAGGCACCGCATTTATGAAGGCGATCGAAGCCTATCTGGCAGAAAACGGGATATTCGGTATATTCCTGCAGACGGAAAACAACGTGCCCGCGTATGGTTTTTATCTGCATAACGGGTTCAGCGAGCTGAACGGGCATGTGTCTTTCGCGAAGAGAACGGATGAGTGACCTTGAAACAGCATAAAGCAAATGAAGGCGTACTATCATCTTCCCGGCTTATTTGAATTCTATGAACTGTACGGCGCGTTTTTGCCGCTGTTTAAGGAGCACCGGGAATACTTTTATGACTGGTGCGAGATAGGCTCCGTATACGGCGCGCCCGCGGATTGCCTGTGGGGCGGCGGGCGGGTAGGTTTCGGCTGCGCGCGGCCAAATGAAGTTGCGGCGCTTATGCGCGAATACGCGGTGTCCGCGCGGCTCACTTTCAGCAATTCCCTGTTAAGGGAAGAACACCTTTCCGACAGAAAGTGCAATTCGCTGTGCGCGCTGTTCGAAAAAGGCGAAACAGTCCAAAACGGTGTGGTCATCTGCTCCGACCTGCTGCTTGAGTATCTGCGAGACCGCTACCCGGGGCTGTATTTCGTATCCTCGACCACGAAGGTGCTGACTGGATTTGACCGTTTCAGGGATGAACTCAGCCGCGATGAGTTTCGCTACGTGGTGCCGGATTTCAGGCTGAACAAGGTGTTCGACCGCTTGAACGCGCTGCCGGACGCCCTGAAACAAAAGGTGGAATTCCTGTGCAACGAGTGCTGCCGGTTCGACTGCCCCGAAAGAAAAGCCTGCTATGAGAACGTCAGCCGGAAAAACCTCGGGGAAGACTGTCCCGACCACGTCTGCGCGTCGCCCGACGCCAGGCGGGGCTACAGGTTTTCCGAGGCGATGAAGAATCCGGGTTTCATAGGCACGGAAGACATACTGAACATCTATCTGCCGAATGGGTTTTCAAATTTCAAGATCGAGGGGCGCAGCCTGGGCAGCGCGGTGATACTCGAGTTTTTGCTGTATTACATGACAAAGCCCGAATATCAGCTAAAAGTGCGGGAAGAGATCTACCTGGACAGCGCGCTGGACCTGTTTTAGACTATCCAAGACGAGCAGAACCATATTTCCGAAAGGAGCCGCCATATAATGAGTAACCCGACCGAAACAGCCGCACGGCGCCTTGACGCGCTGCCCAGGGTCAGCCTGGGAGTGTTTCCCACGCCCATACACAGGCTCGACCGTATCAGCGAATACCTTAACGCCGATATATACGTAAAAAGAGACGACATGACGGGGCTCGGGCTGGGCGGCAACAAGACGCGCAAGCTGGAGTTCCTGCTGGCAGACGCCATCAAGCGGGGCTGCCAGATCGTGTTCACTACCGGCGGCGCGCAGTCCAACCATGCCATGCTCACGGCAGCCGCCTGCAACCGGCTGGGGCTCGAGCCTATACTGATACTTAAAAGGCGCGGGGTGACCGAAGACCTCGGCAACCGTTTTCTGGAGTCGCTGATGGGAACCGAAGTTAGGTACATGGATACGGATGACTATAACAACATTTACCGGGAGATGGACGTGACAGGTTCCGCTTCCGGAAAGAAATACTATATAATTCCCTGCGGCGGTTCCAACGCGCTGGGCACCTTGGGATATGTGGACTGCGCGCGGGAGATAGCGTCTCAGGGCGCGCGTTTCGGTCACATAGTGCTGGCCGAAGGCAGCGGCGGGACCATGGCAGGCATGGCGCTGGGAGCTAAGCTGTTCCTGCCCGAAACACGCGTTCACGGCATGATGGTGGACACAGACCCGTTTGATGAGATAACGCCACGCCTTATGCGGGAAGCCGCCGCTCTCCTCGGGGCAGACATTTCTGTGACACGGGACGATTTCACGCTTTTGGATATGTGCGGACCGGGCTACGCCGTGCCTTCAGAGGAGGGGAACGCCGCCGTGCGGCTCATGGCGGAGCGGGAAGGCATCTTCCTTGACCCGGTGTACACGGGTAAAGCGTTTGCCGGGCTTATCAGGATGGCCCGCGAAGGGCTTTTCAAGCCCGGGGAGAAAGTGCTGTTCATACATACCGGCGGCGCCGGCGGCCTTTTTGCAGTGCGGTGACCGCATACGGCTGAGCGGGGTAAAGCTATAATGACGTCAAGAGAGCGGCTCACCGCCGTATTGAACGGCAGGCTCCCGGACTGCGTGCCGGTCAGTCCCGATGTGTCAAATATGGTGCCTGCCAGGATGACCGGGCTGCCTTTCTGGGATATCTATCTGTACCAGAAGATACCCCAGTGGAAGGCGTATATCGACTGCGTCAGGCATTTTGGCTTCGATTCCTGTATGGACGGATATGCCAG
>JAFZLE010000140.1 GCA_017551645.1 Clostridia bacterium
CCGGAATGCTTCCGCTATCACGAGAGCGGTATTTGCCTCATATCCCGAATCGATCTCCGCCTGCGTCAGCAGACGGGTGACCGGTATCCTGCCCCTGAATTGATCAGCGTGGGTCGTTCCGAGGCATTCTATGGAAATGCCCGCCTGGGCAAAAGCCGTGGCGAAAGTGGAATGAGTGTGTGTTATGCCGCCTACGTCGCTGAAAGCCCTGTACAGGCCCAGATGTGTGGGAGTATCACTGGAAGGATTTAGATCGCCTTCGAGCACTTTGCCGTTCTCGATAGATAGCACTACCATATCCTGCCAGGTGAGCTTTTCGTATTCCACTCCGCTGGGCTTTATGGCAAAAGCGGAAGTCATCTTGTCAGCCTGGCTGACATTCCCCCAGGTGTAAATCACGAGCCCACGATGATAGAGCTCCATGTTCGCGTCAAAGGCGCGTTTTTTCAGTTCGTTATACATTATTATCACCTATTCAAACTTATTCTATTTCTGGATGCCGCTTTTCATTATCTTCAGTATCTGTTTCCCTACGATGAAAGCGAGGAGCAGGCATATCAGCATGTCAGGAATTATGTAAACACCGTTATAGACCATTGAGTAAAGCAGCGACGACGAGTAAGTGGTGGATCCGATGACAAGCGCATCACCGTTAGCTATTGAGTCCTGCGCCCACATGAGGCCTGCCAGGATCGCGCAGACCGCGCGGCAAAGTGCGGCGAACGGAATGGATAGATACATCATTTTCTCGTCCTTATTATGCGCTATGCCCGCAAGTCCGAGCAATGCAAAGGCAAGTATATAGTCAAAAATGAACTGCCAGACATTGAGCCACCAACCGCCCTGAAGGTATTGCAGCAGACCGTATGCAAGGCCGGCCAGCAGACCGGGCGTTGTTCCGTATGCTATGGCAAACAGCATTAAAGGCAGCATGCTTCCCAGCGTCACACTGCCGCCTGTCGGCATACGGTAAAGGCGTATGCAGCTCAGAATAAAGCTAAGCGCGATCGAAAGAGCTCCGGAAGCCAGCATTTTGGCTGACCAGCGCTGTTTTTTGTGTGATACGGCAATTATGATCGCTGCCAGAACGATAATAGCTCCTATGGCTATCAAGGTAGTTAATGAGACTTCTGCAAGTTTCTTAAACATACGTTTTTGTCTCCTCAAATAAAAACTCGCGTACCTGTTCGGGACGCGAGAAACGGATCTCAGCGAAGATGATCGTCTTCGCTTTCCGCTTCCCTACGCCGGCATGATCCGGATCAGGTCATGGGGATATCGGGCAATGCCCTCTCTCAGCCTTACGGCTCTCCCTGCTGCTGATATTATATTTCCCGTATATGCAAATATCAACCCCGCTTCAAAATTTTACAGAATCACACTCGTAAAACCAAGAGGAAAGATATTTTCATGATGCCCCAGCAGATAGATGCATTTGATAATAGACCTATGCAAATATATACGAATTTGATATAATTATTCAAACATAGTTTGCGTGTATTATGGCGTAGCGAAATGTTTTTGCAAATACTGACTTCATTCATCGCGCGGGACACATGTCCATAACCGGTTCGAACCGCCTTAAGCTAAGGAGAAGAAATGATCACCGAGAGAAACAGATCAAGTGAATACACAGGCGTGCAGGACAGCGCCCCTTATGCCGAGGAATACTCCCTTCAGAGCGATTTCGTGATGGTCTATGGCCTTGACAACGATCTTGCGGGACGCATCCGTGAGTACAGGAAACACGGATACATCACGCATCTTATGACCGGCATTTCCTGGGGCGATTACCAGGACTATCTGAACGGCTCATTCGACGGGCGCAGCCACTGGGACGAAGCCCAGACTGACAGAAACGGACACCCGGTCCTGCACGGGTTTAACGTGCCTTGCCCGGATGTCCCATACATGGTGCCCACCGACGCGTTTGCCGACTATCTGATCTCCAAGATCAAGCCCGCTATTGACGAAGGCGTGAACGACATTCACATGGAGGAACCGGAGTTTTGGGCTCACAGCGGCTATTCGGACGCCTTCCGCCGTGAATATCGCATATACTACGGCGAAGACTGGCAGCCGCCTCACGCGGACGTGAACGCCTATTATCGCTGTGCCAAGCTCAAAAGCGTTCTGTACACCCGAGTTATCGGGCGTATCGCCCATGCCCTGAAGGATTATGCCCTGCGGGAATACGGCCGCGCACTTAAATTTTACGTTCCGACTCACAGCCTTATCAACTACACTCAGTACGGCATCGTTTCGCCGGAATCCGCCCTGCTGGACGAACCCTGGGTAGATGGTTACATAGCGCAGGTATGGACAGATACGAGCCGGGTCAGAAATGTGTATATGGGCCGGGAAAGCGAACGCATATTTGAGAACGCCTTTCTGGAATACGGCGTCATGCAGGAACTCACAAGAGGGACCGGGCGGCGGATGTGGCTTTTGCAGGATCCCATAGAAGACAAGCCGGACGAAAACTGGGACTATTACCGTGCTTCCTACCTTAAGGGCCTGACCGCCGCGCTTCTGCAGCCCGAAGTATGCAGGTATGAGATCTGCCCCTGGCCGCGCAGGATATGGTGCGGAAAGTATCCTAAAAACGAATATGGCGTTTCCCTGCCCAAGTCCTACGAGACCACGCTTCTGTGCATAGGCCAGGCGCTCAGGGATATGGATCAGCCCTATGAGTGGATCGGCGGATGCGAGGGCATCGGCGTGCTGATCGCTGACAGCTGCCTTTTCCAGCGGCTCTGCCCGTCCGGCCCCGAAACGGGGAACAAATATGCCGAGAAAGGCAAGGAACATCTGTTTTCGGGGTTTTACGGGCTGGCCTTGCCGCTTCTTAAATGCGGCATCCGTGTGCTTCCCGTACAGATGGACAACATCGCCAGATTTCCGGATTATCTTAGTCCGTACAGGCTGCTGGTACTGTCATACGAGTTTATGAAGCCCGAATCCCCCGCCTGGCATCTTACTCTGGCACTGTGGGTGTTGTCGGGCGGCACGCTGATAGTTGTTTCTGACATGAGCGATGATTTCCACGCCGTACCGGGCTGGTGGAAGACCCAAGGCTATTCACACGCCTATGAACACCTTTTCCTC
>JAFZLE010000014.1 GCA_017551645.1 Clostridia bacterium
CAAGTGCCGCCGGGCTCAGCCCCTCCCCTTCGTTGCCCAGCACCAGGGCGGGTCTGGCTATATGCCTGAGGGCTTCAGGCCCCTCCGAGTTTTCGGACAGCGCCAGAGCGCACAGGGTGAAGCCCAGGCGTTTCAGTTCGTCCGCTCCACCCTCATTCAGCGCGGACAGCCGTGCCCAGGGCAGGCGGACACAGCCCCCGTGCTGACCCTCGCCGCCCTACGGCTCAAAGGATCGGAGCAGCCACCGCACAGTATCACCGCGTCAATGCCCAGCGCCGCCGCGCTGCGAAAGATGGCGCCCAGATTGGTCTCGTCCCTTACGTCTTCCAGCACCGCGCAGTTTTTTGCTCCATCAAGCGCTTTCCCCGCCGTTATCGGCTCCGGGCGGACCATCTCGCACAGCACTCCCCGGGACAGCTCGTAGCCGGTAAGCTTGTGTATATCTTCGTCGGAAGGCGTGAATACGGGCACGTCGCCCAGCCTCCGGATAAGCTCCGCCGCCTTTCCTTCGGCATGCCGCCTTTCGCACAGCAGGCTCAGCGGCCTTATCCCCGCGTCAAGCGCGCTTTGTATTACGTTGACGCTTTCGGCAATAAATACGCCCTGCCCCAGAGCCTGCTTTTGCGTAAGCCCCGCGTACGCTTTCAGCTGCGGGGACGATATGCTCACGTCGCTGATTATCATGTGCTCTCCCTGTCGTTCGCATTTCTGCCTGCATTATACGCCTTTTGCCGCGCCGGGGCAAGTACACCTGGCGGCTTCAGCGGGAACGCTTGACACTTTTCCCCCTCAGCGATATTATAAGGATGCGTTTTATACAGCAAATACACTTAGCGGGGTCTTAATTATGAAAAAAACTTACGATGACCGTCTGTGGTACCGCCAGGAAGCTTATGCCTGGAACGAGGCGCTGCCGCTGGGCAACGGGCGGCTGGGCGCAATGGTTTACGGCGGAGCCCGGCTGGAGCGGCTGAGCCTTAACGAGGACAGCCTGTGGAGCGGCGCGCCCGGCGTTTACGAACGGGATGAAGCCCCCAAATACTGGGCCGAGGCGCGGGAACTGACCGCCCAAGGCAAGTACGCCCAGGCTCAGGAGATGCTGGAAACGTACTGCACGGGGCTGTGGTCACAGCTGTACCTGGCGCTGGGCGAGGCGGACATCGCCTTTTCCCACGCGGGAGAGATAAGCGGGTATTCCCGCGAGCTGGACATGTCCCGTGGCATACACACGGTAAGGTATACCGCTGAGGGCGTTCGTTTCACACGCGAGTCCTTCGTGAGCTTTCCCGACCAGGTCATAGTATACCGCGTCACCGCGGACAAACCCGGCAAGATCACCGCCGATATCTCCCTCAGAAACGCTCTGGACGCGGTCTGCCGCACAAGGGGCGATTATATCGAGTTTGAGGGCAACTGCCCCTGCGTCAAGTGGACAAAGGGCGAGGGCCAGGGCAACGGCGGCAGAAGAGAATACTCCTCCGCCCCCGACGCGCAGGGCATGCGCTTTTACTGCCGCCTGGGCGTAAAGCGCCGGGGCGGACGCATGGAAGCCGCGGGCGCGGGGCTGCGGGTGATAAACGCGGACGAGCTTACGCTGGTCATTGGCGCAAGAACGTCATACAACGGCTGGGACAAGCACCCCGTGACGCAGGGCGCGGCCTGCGTCGCTCCCTGCGTCAAAGAAGTGGAAAAAGTGCTGGCGACGGAGTACGAGGAGCTTAAGCGCAGGCACGAGGACGATTTCTCCTCCCTGTACGGTCGCTGCGCCCTGGACCTGGGCGAAGGCTCGCTCACCCGCGAGCCAACGGACGAGAGGCTCTACGGCCACGAAAACGGAGTGAAAGACAATTCCATATACGCTTTGTATTTCAACTTCGGGCGCTATCTCACCATCTCCGGTTCCCGGCCCGGCACGCAGCCCATGAACCTGCAGGGCATCTGGAACAGCAGCATACTGCCTCCATGGAACTGCAATTACACCATAAATATCAACACGGAGATGAATTACTGGCCCACGCTGGCGGTCAACCTGGCCGAGTGCCTGGAGCCCATGGTGCGGCTGAACAAAGAGGTGTGCGAAAGCGGCAAGCGCACCGCTAAGCTGTATTACGGGCTGGAAGGCAGCTGCGCCCACCACAATACAGACGCCTGGCGGCTCACCACTCCCGTAGGCGCGAGCTGCCGGGGCTGCGCAGGCTTCGCGGCCTGGCCCATGGGCGGTGCCTGGCTCATGCGCGCCTTATGGGAGAAATACGAGTATACGGAAGACCTGGATTACCTTAGGGATGAAGCCTATCCCGTGATCCTGGAAAACGCCCGCTTCCTGAACGGCCTCGCCGCTCAGGACGAAGCAGGCAAGTGGATAATCTCCCCCGCCACCTCTCCCGAGAACGCGTTCCGCCTGGACGGCAAGGCGCTCGCGGTAGCCCGCTGGACCACCATGAGCCAGGAGATCGCCTGGGACGTGTTCAGCATCTTCCTGAAGGCCAGCCAGCTCCTGGGCAAGGACGAAGACCTTGCGCGCGAGATACGTCCCAAGCTGGAAGACCTGCGCCTGCCCGGCACAGGCGGGTTCGGGGAACTGCTGGAATGGAACGAGAATTTCGAGGAGTGGGACGTGCACCACAGGCATATGTCCCATATGTACGGGCTGCATCCGGGACGGCGTATAACTCCCGAGAAAACACCGCGTCTGGCTGAGGCGTGCCGCGTTTCCCTTGAACGGCGCGGGGACGAAAGCACCGGCTGGGCCATGGGCTGGCGCATCAACATGTGGGCGCGGCTCAGGGACGGCAACAGGGCGCTCAAACTGCTGGACAATCAGCTTATGACGGCAGACGCCCGCAACCCCGAGGTGAGCTACGCCTCCGGCACCCGTTCCGGCGGCACTTACCTGAACCTTTTCGACGCCCATCCCCCGTTCCAGATCGACGGCAACTTCGGCGCGCTCGCCGGCATCTGCGAAATGCTGGTGGATACGGACGACGACGGCAGAGTCATTCCCCTGCCCGCCCTGCCTGACAGCTGGAGAAAGGGCGCCGTGAACGGCCTGAGGGTCCGCGGCGGACGGACAGTCGATATAGAATGGGACATGGGTAATGGTATATCGCTCACCGTGCACGAAAAAGACGGCAGTGTGTCCGTCACCCGCAGGGACTTCTAAATATTCGCTCAAACGTAAGCAAAACCACCCGCGAAACGGGTGGTTTGTGCTTATTCCCGATCAAAAGCCGCGTTCGACCAGTACGACCGCCATTTCCCAGTTCTCCATTTTACCGATCCTGACCGTGCCGTATCCGCCATCCGCTGCCTGCCGGGTCTCAAGGCAGATGTCTTCCCGGTTGAGCCCAAGGCTCACGGCGCTTTTTATGTTCCCGCGCAGGCACAGGTCAAAGGGGCGTGCGGGCGAGATCTCGGCGTTTATCAGCAGCACCGCCGCGCGCTTTTCGTCCGCCCGGGCAAATACCGCGACCCGCGGCACGTCGTATTCGTCCGTGGGCTCCAGCCAGATATCCGCGCCCAGCGTTTTGAACAGTTCCCTGGTCAGGCGCATGCGGCCCGGCGTGCCCGTGTATTG
>JAFZLE010000141.1 GCA_017551645.1 Clostridia bacterium
ACACGGCATTTATCACCGCGCATATCCTGTCGGCGGTCTCTTCCGGTACTCCATTTTGGCTAAGGAAGCCCCGCGCGTTCGCATTGTCTGCGGTCTTAAACAGCTTGTGGTCGTCAGCGTCGTGGAGCAGAGCACCGAGCGACACTACCTGCATGTCGCAGTCCGGCTCCGTTTTCGCGATCAACAGGGCGTTGTTATACACCCTTAGCGTATGCGCCGCGTCATGCCCGCCGTGGTCTTGTGAGAACAGGTCGTTTATGTAGCTGATGGCTTTTTCTGTTATTTCGTCCATACGCAGATCCTGTGTTTTAATCGTGGCTTTTTCCTGCCATCCGTTTCTTCTGCGGCAAACCGGCGTGCCCGCACCGCATATGATTTACCGCTACCATCATACGCCTCACGCCGTTTGATGTCAATGGTGATCGCGATTTCGGGCTGCGTCCTTGAGCAAGACATCCCCGGGCTAAGCTTCGCGCGCCGCGTTCCGTTTTTGGGTTGTGTTTTGCGCGCTTAAGTGGTATAATCAATGTGTCAGCCGGCAGCGTCAGGCGCCCGGGTGGCACGGTCCCCAAAACACATCACAGGGAGGGTATAAAATGGTTATCAGCAAAGTACGGGACAATACGTCTCTCACATTGGCACTTGAAGGGCGTCTGGACGTACTGACCGCCCCCCTGCTGGAAGAACAACTGAACACATCTCTTGACGGCGTGACCGAGCTCACGCTCGATTTCGCAAAACTCGAGTACCTGTCGTCGGCAGGCTTCCGTACGCTCATCATCGCCTACAAGCTCATGCACGGCAAGGGCAGTTTGAAAGTGGTCAACGCAAACGATATCGTGCAGGAAGCGTTCAGGGTGACCGGAGTGGACAACGTCATCCCCGTCAGCTGAGTCGGTTGCAGAAGCATCTGAGCCGTGCCGCGCTCCATATATTATCAAACGCGGGATCCGCAATAACGGGTCCCGCTTTAGTTTGATCGTTGCCGCGCGTCCCGAAAAGCCTGTTTCCATGGCTCCGGCCGGGCATTTCCGGCGCGTTGTCAGACGGCTGCGGCTTCCTTAAGCAGCGAATACAGCTTTTGGAATACTTTCTCCTGTTTGGCGTATACTTTCCGCATGTCCTCATTGGGCAGGGATTCCGCTCCGGTTTTTACGGTCTTCGCTGCGTCCGCGAAGCTCTTCCATATCCCTACGCCCACTCCCGCCGCTATCGCCGCCCCGTGGCTGGTAGTCTCCAGCGGATTGAGGTGGAGCCGCGTATGGGCGCCGAACACGGACGGGAATATGTCAGAGAATATCCTGCTGCGCATGCCGCCCCCGGAGAGTATGATCTCGTCGGCGGAGATACCGTTATCCCGCAGGACCTGCACGCACAGGTTCAGTTCCTGGGCTACGCCCTCGTATACCGCGCGCACCATGTCCGCCCGCGTATGGTCAAGGCTCAGATTGAGCAGGGCGCCCCGGGCATTCGGATCCCACCATGGGCAGCGTTCCCCCATCAGCGTAGGCACGAACACCAGGCCGTTCGCGCCGGGAGGTGACGCGAAGAACATATTCTGCGCCTCGTCATAATCGATCGCCCCGTCCTTTGTGACGCGGAGCACGTCCCTGAGCATATAATCTATCGCCGTTGACGCACACTGCACGGTACCGCACACCGTGACAAGGGACTCGTCCATGTCCATATAGTTGAAAGCCCGCGCGGATGCATCTATGCAGGGCGTACGGTTAAGCGCCGCCACCCAGGCGCTGGAACCTACCGTAAGATACGAACCTGTCTCGTCAAAAACTCCGCTGCCGTGGGTGGTGGCGGGGCCGTCGCCGCAGCCCACCGCCACCGGTATGCCGCTTTTAAGCCCCAGCAGCCCGGCAACGTTTCCGCTCAGGCGGCCGCTCACATCCGTCGAAGGCCTCAAAGCGGGCAGCTTGGCCATGTCTATTTCCGCCGCCTCGCAAATGTCCGCGTCCCATTTAAGGCTGTGTATGTTCAGCGCGCCGAAAAGCGACGCGTCCGAATAGTCAGTCAGCCCGTGCACGCCGGTAAGCCAGCCGTAGATAAGGTCCTTTGTGTTTACGCATGCCCGGGCACCCGCATATATCTCAGGCTCGTTATCCTTGAGCCACATGAGCTTGGGCAGGCCGTAATGCACGTCGGGCCGGTTGCCGGTCCTGCGGTAAAACTCGTAGAAGCCCGCCCGCCGGCTGAGCCTGTCCACCTGCTCGGCGGCGCGCGTGTCCAGGTGGATCATGTTCGGGTACAGCGCTTCCCCGTCCGCGTTTATGGGAATGCAGCCGTTCATGGTCCCCGTAAGACCTATGCAGTCTATATCCGCCCCGCAGGGCAGCGACGCAAGCTCTTTAACGGCGGTCTCCACCGCCTTTAGTATGTCATCGCCCTTCTGTTCGGAAAAGCCGTTTTGCGGGCGGTATGTGGGGTATCCCGCGGAGCGCGCCCCCAGCAGCCGCCCTTCCCCGTCGAACACCGAGCATTTTACGGAACTGGTACCTGCGTCAAGC
>JAFZLE010000142.1 GCA_017551645.1 Clostridia bacterium
CGCGGGAGCCAGCGCGTCCATAAACGGCAGGGCCCGTGTTCCGGTCATTTTCGCGCAGATGAGCCCCGCCGCACACGCGCCCAGCAGGGCGCCCATCATGGACTGGCCTCCGCCCCACACCGACACCGCCGCCTTCCATGAGAACAGCACACGGAAATTGGCGTCCAGCAGGCAGAACAGTACGCGGGAACAGACCAACCCTAATGGCAGAGCGGTCACTCCGAACAGGAGCGCGGTGTCAGGCCTGAGTCCCCGTTTTTTCCCAGCAAAACGCAGCACGAGCACGGCGCACAGCGCGCCTATTGCCGCGCACACGCCGTACCAGTATGCTTTTGTTCCGAATATACCGAAATACAGGCTCTCTTCAGGCATATCACTTGCTCCAGCTTTCCGGATCCACGGTCGTGGCGAAATAGATGCAGTCGTTCAGCACCCTGAGCTGGCTGGTCGCCAGGTCAGCTTTGTATACGCTCTTTCCGAACACCATGGTGCCCGTATTGCCGCCGTCCAGGTTGTACGCCTGCACGCAGCCCAGGTCTTCGTACATGAAGTGCGCCAGCTGCTGGTGGGTCATACCCTTAGCTTTCCTGCCCCTGCCCTCGCAGACCACCACCACATACGAGCACGGCCCCCTCTGGCCTATGGCCACCCGGGGATCCTGGGCGTGGGCGCTGTATATTTTGTACGAAGTCTGAAGCTCCTCCCCGTCCTTTACCAGCGCGGGGCCGAAGGAAAACGCGTTTATAATCCGGTGTTCCGCCTCTATCTCGCTTATCTCTTTTTTCTGCGCGGCGGAGCCGCTGGAAAGCACGATGTGGAAGTCGCCGTTCTCGTCTATTATCAGCAGGTCCCTTACCACGTTGAAGTTGCGGCGCGCCTTTGTGCCCATGCGGTACTCAAAGGGCGTGGACTCCGGGTCGTTGGTATAATAATCCCCGCTTACGGCAAGCACCGCGTTATAGCGGTTCGCCATGAACACCACGGTGTTTATGCGCAGGTCCAGGGCATTCCTGCCCGCCACGCCCGTGCGCAGCTGGGTGGGAGAAGCCACGTCTATGTAGGCGACGCGCACGGAAAAGCCCTGTTTTTCGTCCTCGTAGTGCTCCATGGTCACCTTTATGGACGTATCCTCGTAACCGTCTTCGGTGTACGCGGCTGGGTTGGGCGTCATGCCGCCGGAAAGGTCGTAAGGCAGTGCGACGACTTCCTCCTCCGCCCGGGCGGAAAACAGCGGGAATAATCCCATATCCATCCATTCATACTGATAATCCGTAAGCATGTTGCCGCTGGGCAGTATCAAAGGCAGTGCCAGCAGCATAAGCGCCAGCAGGATTATAAGCAGACAGCGTATGGTTTTACTCATGTTCTCGGCTCCGTTTTCGCCCATAGGCGATTGTTTTTGCCCGCGCAGGCACATTATCATTATACTCTGTAAGTGTCTTACTGTCACCCCTGAAAACGTAAATTTTCGCCAAACACGGGCCGTAAGCCCAAACACTTGCCATTTGTCCGCTTTTGTGATACAATAAAAGTTGGATTTTTATGTAACGGAGGCGCGGCGTGAGATTCAGGGTGCAAAAAGGTATGCGCCGGTTCGAGGGTGTGGGCATGTATTTCAAAGTCTACACTCCCCTTGACGTGCCTGTGACCCGCCGGGTCGCCTGCGTGTGCTCCCCCATAAGCGACGCGGCGAGCTTCGACAGCCTGTGCCGCGAGCTGGCTAAAAACGGCTGCCTGTGCGTTACGGTGGA
Source organism: Clostridia bacterium (assembly GCA_017551645.1). Classification (GTDB taxonomy): domain Bacteria; phylum Bacillota; class Clostridia; order Christensenellales; family Aristaeellaceae; genus RUG14130. The sequence goes on from JAFZLE010000142.1 coordinate 1,752, forward strand.
GCTGCCCGGCTTCGGGCACACTCCCGTGAAAGCGCCTCAGGACAACCGCAGCCGGGCCAAACTCGTGTGGGGCGTACTGGACGAGATCGAGATCTCCCGGGGTGAAGACGAGGGCAAGTGGCACCTGTTCGGCCACGGCTCCGGCGCGGGCGTGGTGCTGCTCATGACCACCCTGTATCCCGAAAGCGTGATAAGCCGTGTGCTCATCTCCCCCGTGACCCATATCTTCGGCTACAAAAAGCGCACCTTCCGCCTGAGCGGCCTCACCCGCTGGTACTATCTGCGCAAATACGAGTATTTCGAGGCCCATACCCGGCGCGCGCTGGACAAGATCAGGGAACTCTACGGCCCAAAGCTCAAGCGGGAGCGCGGCGAGGAGCTTTGCAAGAACTTCTTCCGCAAGGGGCGGGGCCAGATACTGCTTGAAATGCTGGAAAAGGGCTATTACCTGCCCGACGAGGTATACGAGACCGACCGTCCCGTGATGACCCTTATGGGAGACGAGGATCCCATGGGGCGGGAGATATTCGACCGCCTGTTCAGTGCCCTGTCCGGGGTAAAGGTGCGTGAGATACACCCCATCAACACCCGCCACATGTGCATGGAGACCGACTGGAGCGTGGTGAAGGACTGGGTCAAGGGCTGGCTGGACTACACCGAAGGCAAGGTCAAACAGCCTGGAAGATAAGCTTTACAACCTCATATTCTTATATATCAAAACGCGGCCGGCGTATGCCCGGCCGCGTTTTATCGCGCCATAGTCCTGACCGGCTATTTGTGCTTCGTATCCGACAGCCCTATGCGCAGCTCAAAGTGCCCGTTCCCGTCAGGTTCCGCCCAAAACTCCTCTGTCTCAAAGCCTGGGGACAGGGCAAACACCGTTCCTGAGTGATGCAGCTGTGTTGCGGAAGAAATACCCAGCCGCCCGTCAATTTCGGCAAAGCGCGCTTCCTGCCTGACAGCTCCGCCGCCCGATATCACTGGCAGCACGAAGCGGGCGGCGCCTTTGCACGGGCCGCGCAGTTCCCCTCTGATCACCAGCCCCTCCGGTCTCAGGACGTATTCCAGGCTGAAAGCTCCCCCGTCAAGCGGCGCCCGGGACGCGTCGCACAGGCAGCCTTCCACCCGCACCACGCTCGCGCCGTCAAGCGACGAGGCGCGCGTGTCAGCGCCCAGGTCGTAAGCCTGGCAGTAGTATTTCCCGTCGACAGTGGCTTCCAGCCGGGGATGCACGGGCCCCTGCTGCCGCTTTTTGCGGGTAAGCTGCTGGTTATGCGCCTCCCTGAGGGAGTAGTCCGTGGTGGCTGCGGCCGCAACGGGTCCGTAAGAGCGGTTCCACAAAAGGGTCACGGTCCCCCCGGACGCCTGGCCGCCCTTGGTGGACACCAGGTCCCCCGCGCACACGTCCATGCGCCAGTCCCCCATAGCCGCGCGGTACACGCCCAGCTCCGGGTAATGCTTTACGGGCGGCGGGGCGTCCGACGGAAGCGATGTCCTCTCGAACTCCGCTGCGCCTTCGTCCAGCGCCTGCGCCAGCACCTTGGCATGGCAGAACGCGTGGTGCACGCAGGCGAGCTCCCCGTGGCGTTTATAATGCGGCCCGCCGTACAAAAGCCCGTCGGTGCAGCTTTTGAGCAGCATAAGGTTCCTGTACGCCGCCTCGGCGAACACCGGCTCGGTTTTTCCCAGGGCGTTCAGCAGCGCCTGGCAGCCGTCTGAAGTGCGGCCGCCCCAATAGGTCCATTTGTAGTTGCGCGTGCCCATGCTGTTGTCCCAGGCTCCGTCGGGCAGCATGAATTCCAGATGCGCCCGCGCAAGGCGTTTTACCTGCTCCATGGCAAGGCCGTCGCCCGCCGCCGAAGCGTACTCGTACAGGCTGGGCAGCGTCTCCTCCACGTTGTACCCGATATCCACGGGCCTTACGCCCTTTGGGGTAAGCGCGCCGTACGCCCCGCCTTCCCCCACTATAAGCCCGTTTTCGCTGATATGGGACAGCGCCGCGGCGGCAAGCTCCCGCGCGCTGTCCAGGAACACGCTGTTTTTGAAATACCTGCCCGTCAGTTCCATGGCGGCGGCGTTGGCGGCCAGGTAATTGATGTTGGTCCTGGTGCCGGCGGTGATGTTGGCATTAAGCCACAGCGCCATCTTCATAAGGCGTTCTTCCCACGCCTTCTTCTCGTCACCGCTCAGCAGTTGTCCGTGAAAGCTCAGTGCCTTCACGTAACTCAGCGCCGCGAACGCGGTGATGCCGCACCATTCGCTCTGGGAGTCGTTGTATACGCTCCCGTCGTCGCACACCATGTACCCTGCCCACTTGAACAGCTTTCCGGCAGCGTCCAGATACCTGCGCTCTCCCGTGCGCTCGGCCATGTACAGCAGAGGATACACCGCGTCGTGGCAGCGCCCGTGTATCACCGAGCAGGCGGGGCAGAGTATGGCGCCGTCCAATGAAGGATGCCCGGGGTCATCCACCGTGTATGTGAGCAGTTCGTCCAGCCAGGTCCTGAGCAGGCTGAAATATTCCGTCTCCACGCTCACGCGGGGCATCTCCTGCGTACGCACGGCCTTACGCCCTGGCCTGAGGCGCGTTGGGGTCTATCTGCATTATCTCTATGCGGTTGCCGTCGGGATCGTGTATCCACAGCTGCCAGTTCATGTCCTTGCCCTGTTTGGGCATCACGTCTATCTCCACTCCCGCCTGTTCAAGCTCTTCGGCAGCTTTTATGCAGTCGGGCACCTGTATGCACATGTGGTTGTAAGCAGGCTTGCCCTCAAAGCCTCCGTCGGAATAGAACAGCTCTATGAACTGGCCGTCCGCCAGCTTGATATACTCGATCCAGGGCGTCCCGTCGTCCCTGGGGATCGAAAACGCGTGCTTCATACCCAGCTTGGCCACATAAAAATCCAGCGACGCCTTCATGTCGCTCACATTGTAGGCTGCGTGCGCTATGCCTGTTATCGTCATGATGATACCCTCCCTGTTTCAGTGCCGTTAACAGCTTTTCAGGCGTATTATATCAGCGTTTCGGCGGGACTGTCAACTTTGCAGCATCTCGCGATCGTCAAGGGTTTTTGCGCGCGATGCCCCCTGTATGCAGGAAAGCCCGGAACCCGCGCAGAATATAATCACCTGACCGCCGCCGCCGGGCGCGGCAGCAAGGAGAGACGAAAATGAAGACTTTTCTGACCCTGTTCGTTTGTCTTTTACCTTTTGCCTTTATATTATCAATACTTTTTGAGGTCAACAATAGGCGGTATAACGCCGGCACACGCGACATAGACAAGCATATCAAATATACCCGCGTGCTCGCGGTAAACGGCATCGAATACGTGACCGACAAAGGCGCGGTCTCCGGCGCCATAGCCGGCCATATGCTGGCAGGAAACATCGGGGCGTACCTGGGCGCCATGAGCGCCCGCCAGGTGCACACGGACAACGAAGTCACTTTTCTGGTGTTTTACGACGAAAGCAAAAGGGGCGACAAAAAAGCTGTCGAAAAAGTACGGCAGTCCGAAGAAAGGTTCAAATTTCTGGTCTCCAAGCTGGAAGACACCCAGGCCCGGGAAAAGGACAAAACCGAAGTAATGCAGTCTGCCGCATCAGGAGCCAAACAGCGTAGCAGGCTCGAGGCGAGAACCGAACCCTTTGTGGTGCCCGTGGGAGAGTACGTTATAGGAGAGGACATACCGTCCGGCGCGTATACCCTGACGTCCTCCGAAGACGCCACCATATACATATACAAAGATGGGAGCGTCATATACTACGACGATTCCTACTCCTGCGAGAAGCCTCTTTACACCATCGGTAAGGTCTCCCTCAGGGACGGCATGAAAATTAAAGTACGCTATTGCGAAATGACCTTCAGCCCCTACCGCGGCC
>JAFZLE010000143.1 GCA_017551645.1 Clostridia bacterium
CAGGCGGCGGGCAGCTGCCTTATAGAGTGCGGAGGGACCCGCGTGATATGCACCGCGTCCGTAAACGAAGGCGTTCCGCCCTTCAGGAAGGGCACAGGCAGCGGCTGGCTGACTGCGGAATACGCGATGCTGCCCGCGTCCACATCAAAACGTAAGGAACGCGACGGCATTAAAAAGGACGGGCGAGGGGTAGAGATACAGCGCCTGATAGGCAGAAGCTTAAGGCAGGCGGTAGACCTGTCAAGACTTGGCGAACGCACTGTATACATCGACTGTGACGTGCTGGAAGCCGACGGCGGCACCCGCACCGCGTCCATCACCGGAGGGTTCGTGGCGCTTACACTGGCCGTGAACAGGCTGCTGGAAAAAGGCATTATAAAAGACTCACCTGTGGTGCGGCAGATAGCCGCGGTGAGCGTAGGCGTAGTGGACAGGCAGCCGGTGCTGGACCTGGAGTATGAAAACGATTCCCGCGCGGACGTGGACATGAACGTGGTGATGAGCCGTGACAGCAAAGGCAACATGGAGTTCGTCGAAGTACAGGGTACGGGCGAAGGCCACACTTTCAGCAGAAAGCAGCTGGACACGCTGCTTAAGCTGGCGGAAGGCGGCATAAGGCAGCTTATGAAAAAACAGCTTGCCGCACTGGGAGACAGGAAGGATGTGATCGGCAGAAAACCGAGGCTTTACGTGGCGACCCATAATTTCGGCAAGCTCAAGGAGATACGCGGTCTGCTGGGCGAAAGGTTCGACATATATTCCGCGGCGGAAGCCGGCGAGTACGAGGAACCTGAAGAAACAGGTGAGTCTTTCGCTGAAAATGCCATGATAAAGGCAAAGGCGCTGTTTGACAAAACCGGATGCTCCACTCTTGCGGACGACTCAGGTCTTGTGGTGGACGCGCTTGGAGGACGCCCCGGCGTGAAATCCGCACGGTACGCCGGTGTGCAGGGCGACAGCGACGCCAACAACGCGAAACTGCTGGAGGAATTAAAAGACACGCCCGCGCCCAGGACCGCCAGGTTCGTGTGCAGTATGTGCCTGCTGCGGCCAGGACACGCGCCGCTGCAGTGCGAGGGTACGTGTGAGGGCGAGATCGGATTCGAGAAGCTGGGAGAAGGCGGTTTCGGATATGATCCGTTGTTCATATCTCCCGAGCTGGATGGTCTGAGCTTTGCCCAGGCGGGTCTGGAAATGAAACAAAAGGTGTCCCACAGAGCGAAAGCGCTCAAGCGCCTTTGCGATATACTGGACGCGGAATAAAACAAGAAGGGGCTGCAGGGCAGCCTCTTTTGTTATATGATTATGGATCGAAACTATCAGTTAAACGGAGTTTGGGTCTTGCCCGCTGTGTCCTGATCAGGCTCGGGGATGGGGCAGGTAAAACTGTATTCGCCGCTTTCAAGCGTTGCAGCCTCCTTGCCCGGCAGCAACAGCTCTGCGGTGCAGCCGAAAGGCACGGCGCAGGAGTATGTCAGCGTTTTATCAGAATTAATCGTCCATTCCGCCCGCCATTCGCCGGAAGCGGAGATATATCTGGCCTTTACACTGCCCAGCGCCTCGTTTATGTGGGGTTCAAGCTTTGCTTTTGTGAAGCCGGGCGCGAGGGGAGCTATGCCTGCCACATCCTGATACAGCCAGTGCACTATGGAGCCGTATGAGTAGTGGTTAAGGCTGTTCATGCCGGTGTCGGAAATCGATCCGTCGGGCAGTACCGAATTCCAGCGTTCCCAGATGGTCGTAGCGCCCATTTTTACCGCGTACAGCCAGCCCGGGTATTCCTCGTTGAGCAGCAGCTTGAACGCCTTGTCAGCGTATCCGGCTTTGGTGAGTTCTTCGCACAGCAGCGGAGTGCCGACAAATCCGGTCTCGAGCATATCCTCGTTGGAAGTGAGTTTGTCAGCCAGATCCTTCTGTATACGGGCACTGTCTGTGGACAGACCGTGACGGAGCGAAAGCAGGTACGCGGTCTGCGTGGGAACGGCGCAGCGGCCTGTGGGAGTGAAGTATTCCCTGCGTATATCCTGAAGGATGCTGTCGGCAAGTTTCAGATACCTGTCGTGCGCTTCGGGGTCACCTATTACCTGCGCGGCTGTGGAAGTAAGCAGCGCGCTGTAACGGAAGTACGCAAGCGCTATGAACGCCCTGTCCGTGGCACCTACGAAACCTTTCGCGGCTTTGGGGCAGTCCAGCGCAAGCCAGTCGCCAAAATGGAAGTGCTTGCGCCAGCTATGGTCTTTTTTCTCAAGCCCGTCAAGGAAATCGACCCATCCGCACATGCTTTTGAATTGGTTTTCCAGTATTGTCTTGTCACCGGTATACTCGTATACGGTCAAGGGGATTATGCACGCCGCGTCGCCCCAGGCAGTGGAACAGCCTTTATTTAGGTCAAATGAAGGCACAACTACGGGAACTTCGCCGCCGGTGAGTTTCTGCTCTTCGTACAGGTCGTGAAGGTATTTAGCATAGAAAGCGGCGCAGTCCCTCTGATAGCAGGCGGTAGGAGCGAACACTTGGGCGTCGCCTGTCCAGCCCAGACGCTCGTCACGCTGCGGGCAGTCGGTGGGCACGTCAAGGAAATTGCCAAGCTGGCCCCATTCCGCGTTGTGGATAAGCTGGTTGACCAGCCCGTTTCCCGTGGAGAGCCACCCGGTCCTCGGGATCTCGGAATACATCACCAGCGCAGTAAAGTCTTCAGGCTTAAGCGAAGCGATTCCCTCGACTTTAACGAACCTGAAACCGTAGAACGTGAACTTGGGCTCGATCACGTGCTCCTCGCCGTCGGAAGTATAAATGTACTCGGCTTTTGCGCTGCGCAGG
>JAFZLE010000144.1 GCA_017551645.1 Clostridia bacterium
GCCATCTTGGGGTTCCAGCGGCGGGTCTGGTGGCCGAAATGTACGCCGGCCTCCAGCAGCTGCTTCATGGAAATAACTGCCATTGGGGTTCCTCCTTAAATAAATGTTTTTTCCGCCCCACGCCTCGCTTCTTCCAAGCACCCTTTCGGGCAACCGCTTAGGAAGATCCGCGCGGGTGAGAAATCGTCCCTTTGGGACGCCACCCATTATTATAACACACCGGATACGCGAAACACAAGAAAATCACCCCGGCCGGGGTGATAAATTTGTGTAAAATACGGCGAAAACGCGGGGCGCGGGACATATCGGGGGCGCCGCGGGCCATTGTTCAGAGCAGGTCCCGCAGGTAATCGCTTTTGCCGTACAGCACTCTCTCCACTCTTATTCCGTCTTCCGCTGCCCTGTAGAACGCGATGTAAGATTTATATACGACGTAGTAATAGCCTGTAAAGCTGTCCTTCCAGTAAAGTGGGGTGCCGCTAAGCGGAAATTCAGTCTTGCTTTCCACCGCTTCCATAAGGCCGGAGATGTATCTTTCGGTCACGGACACGCTTTTTGAGGCTTCAAATACCTCTTTCTGTACCCGCTTCAGGTCTTCCAGGGCAAGGGGCGAGTAAGCACACTTCACTTGCTTTCCGCCTCCAGGCTTTTCATCAATTCGGCGCGGACGTCCTCAGGCGAAATGTATCCGTTCGCCTCCCCGGCGCGCCTGCCCGCCTCCAGTTCCAGCATAAGGGACAGCATGCGCCTGGTCTTTTCAAACTCGTCGTCGTCCGCTATGTCGCGTATCGTGTACCTGCCACGTCCGTTTACGGTCAGAAACACGGGACTGCCGGGCTGTATCTTTTCCAGCACCGTATTGTAGTTCCTCAGGTCAGACACCGGACTGATCTGTGTCATATCCTGACCTCCTTATGTTTGCTGATACAAGTATAGCATAAGGAGAAGTATATAGCAATATTTTAAGTCATATTTTACGAAAAATATCGACAGGATACAAGTCTGTCTCCCCCGGGCCGCATCAGGGCGGCGGCCGGATATGTGAAACGCAGGCCCGCTTCCAGACCGGCGAAAAAACTTATGGATTGGTAAAACTTTCGCAGTACGCCCGCAATAATTTCGTCACAGTTATTGACATTTTTGGGGTATGAGAGTATGATATAAGCACCAGAGCTTTAAGGAGGATCATAAACATGAAAGTGCGCAAAAACAATGTCTTCCGCGCGATACTTCGCTTCGTGTTGGGCGCGGCGGTGATTGTGGCGCTCATACTGCTGCTAAATCATTTCGTGCTGAAGGACAAGAGCGATCCCGCTCCCAAGGACGATTACGTGTATACTCCGCTGGAAGACCAGCTGGCCAATAAAGACGCCGCAAACGAGCCCGCGGTCCCTGACGAGACGCCCGCCGGCGCGGAAGAGGGCGAGCCCGCTGAACCCGCAGCCGATGAGCAGCCCATAGAGGGCCTGCCCGAAGACGATGATACCGAGCCCGGCGAGATAAACGAGCCCTACGACGAAGGCGACCAGAACGACGGCTTTGACGACGGCAGCCTGCTGGAGGGCGACGAAGGCGACGGCCTGGGCTACGGCGAGACCAACGAGCCCTACGACGAGGGCGGCCTGCCCGAGGACGATTTCGGCGAAGGCGATATAGACGCCGAGCCCGACGCCACTCCCGAGCCCACTCCCGTGATAGCGGCCACGCCCACTCCCGTGCCCGCCAGCATGTACGCCAGCGGCGACTTCGCCACGGCGACCAAGTATCCCTGGAAGCTGGACTCCGCCACCAGGACCAAGCACGGCATCACCGAGCTTACGATAGGCACCTCCGTAAACGGCGGCAGCGTCATCTGCCTGACCGGCTTTTCCTACGGCAACCGCGAAGGCTTTAACGGCAAGAGCAACGACGCCTACGTCTACATCCAGAACGAGAAGAACCAGAGGCGCTTCTACAAGGTGACCACCGAGGCGGGCGCCAGCGGCATCACCCACACCCTGACCAGGGGCAAGAACATGGAGTACAGCGACTTCACCTGCGTGATAGACGTTACCGGCTATCCCAACGGCACCTACTCCATGGGTTCCGCCAACCGCTTCAAGGCGGACGGCAGCACCTTCTCATTCGGCTACACTTTCGGCGACGCCTACACCTTCACGGTGGTAGACGGCATAGTGACCTCCATGGGAGGCAGGGAAAACTAAATGCTCAGGCGGCTGCTGCTGACGCTGCTGGCTCTCGCGTGCGTTTCCGCGCTGGCGGCAGCGCCGATGGATGACTGGTGCGGCGCGTACAACGCTTTGGCGGGGGAGCACGGCCTGCCCCTCGTGGATCCGTCCGAATTCATAGTGGACGGCATGGGCAAAGACGCGTACCACATCTTCTACTTCGACGACGACACCGCGCTGATGCTGGCGCTGGAGGAGGACGGCGTACCCTTCATCTGCGCCGTGGAAGGCAGGCTGGGGGACGTAAAGCTGGGCGGCATACTCGCCGCGGCCATGAGCGCGTCCAGGGGCCAGGAGTACTACGAGTGCCTGCGCCTTACGGAAAAGGCGCTGTTCAGGCTGGAGAGCACCCAGGCCGAGATAGAGGGCGAGGAAGACGGCTGGTACTTCGCCGGGGGCATCGAAGAGGACGAAGGCGTAAAATACGTGATACTGGGCTTCAGCTACGTGGGCATGGAGCTGCCGGACCTGGAAAAGGACGCGCCCGGCGAAAGCGAGCCGGTTCCCGGGCCGACGCCGGAGCCGGAGCCGAGAAAACAGCCCGCTCCCACGCCCAAACACGAGACGCCGGGACATAAGGCGTAAACATCACACGCCGCGCGTTTGGCGGGGGGCTAAAGTTCCGTCAGAGGCGCGGCAAAATTATACTTATCGGGACGGTTGAACAGATGTATACAGCCGGAATCGACATAGGCGGCACGAACATCAAATTCGGCATATTCGACGACACGCTCGCCTGCGTGCACACGGCGCTGGCCAAGTCCGTGAGGGGCGACAGCGCGGCGCTGGCGAGGCAGATAAAATACCTTATAGACCAAAGCCCGGTCAAGCCCGACATTATAGGCGCGGGGGTGCCGGGAGCGGTGTACAGGCCTTCAGGCAAGGTCAACAGCGGCAACCTGCGCTGGGCGGGAGTGTTCTTCGGCAGGACGTTAAGAGAGGTCACCGGACTTAAAGTGTGGCTGGACAATGACGCCCAGTGCGCCCTTATGGCGGAGACGCTGGAGGGCGGCGCGTGCTGCGGACTGGAGAGCGTGGTGTACCTGACGCTGGGCACCGGTGTGGGCGGCGCGCTGCTCATAAACGGCAGGCCCTACCGGGGGCACGACAACGCGGCGGCGGAGCTGGGCCACTTTATCACCCACGCGGACGGGCTCAGGTGCGGCTGCGGCCTGAGCGGCTGCTTTGAGATGTACGCTTCCGCCGGGGCGCTTTCCCGCATGGCGGGGGGCGTGAGGGCGCGCCAGGCGCTGGACAGGGCCGCACAGGGCGATCCCGCGATGCTGCTGGCGGTGGACAGGTACGCCCGGGAGCTGGCCATAGGCGTGTGCTCACTGTACATGATGTTCCGCCCGCAGGCCATAGTGCTGGGAGGCGGCGTGAGCGCGGGGGGCGAGATACTTGTGGAGCATGTGCTTAAACACGTGCCTTCCTGCTACAACCTGGACGCGGAAGTGATCCGCAGGGCGCTCAGGCTGGCCACCGCCCGCAACGACGCGGGCATGCGGGGCGCCGCGGTGCTGGCAAAAATGAACCTTACCTGACGGCGGGCGCCGTACAAAAGCTTTCGGAGGAGACCAATGAAACTCGTAACCTTCAACATTCGCTGCGAGTCCGCCGTGGACGGCGTGAACCGTTTCTTTTTCCGGCGGGGGCTGATACTTGACTACATAGAGCAGAAACAGCCGGACGTGATCTGCTTTCAGGAAATGAAGCACGAGATGAACGCCTGGATGCAGGAGCACCTGTTCCACATGGGATACACGCTCTCGGGCGGCGGCAGGGGAGGCGACTGGGGGAGCGAGCACAACCCCATAGCCTTCAAGCACGGCAAATACGAGCTGCTGGGGCTGGACACCACGTGGCTGAGCGAAACGCCCTTCGTGCCGGGCTCCCGCTTTCCCCTGCAGAGCAGCTGCCCCAGGATAATCACCTGGGCGATGCTGAAAGTAGCCGCCGGGGGGCGCCCCTTCCACATATTCAACACCCACCTGGACCACCAGCAGGCGGACGCCCGGGTGCGGGGCGCGAAAAGGGTGTGCGAGGTCATAAAAGAGCAGACCGCCAGATGGGACTTCCCCTTTGCCCTGTGCGGGGACTTCAATGCCTATCCCGACAGCGAGGAGCTGGGTATATTCTACGACAGCCCCCTGGGCATGACCGAGCAGACGGCGGGCGTGGGCACCACCTGGCACGACTGGGGCAGGGGCACGTCTCCCCAGATAGACTACATATTCACCCGGGGCTTCGAAAGGGTGGGCGAAGTGGTCAAGTGGGACCAGGAATTAAACGGCATCTACCTGTCCGACCACTATCCCCTGGAGGCGGAGCTGGTCCGCACGGACGGAGGCGACGCTTGAAGGCATATATAGAGGTGGGGCAGATAGTCAAGCCTCAGGGCATAAAGGGCGAAGTGAAAGTGATCCCCCTTACCGACGACCCCATGCGCTTCGAGGGGGAGAACACCTTTTATTTTGAGGAGAATGGGGCGTATGCCCCCGTGACCGCCCGCTTTTCCCGCTTTGATGGGCAGGCGGTGTACCTGTTTATAGACGGCGTGAACGACCGCAACGCGGCGGAAAAACTGCGGGGCAGGTACCTGTTGGTGGACCGGGCGCACGCGGCGAAGCTTAACGACGGTGAGTACTTCATAGTGGACCTGATAGGCATAAAGGGCCTTGACGAGACGGGAAAGGGCTACGGCATCCTGAAGGAAGTAATGCAGCCCGGCGGCAACGACGTGTACGTGTTCGTGGACAAGGCGGCGAGGAAGGAATACCTTATCCCCGCGCTCAAGAGCGTGGTGATATCCACCGACCCGGAAAAGGGCGAGATGGTGTTCGACTCAAAGCGGCTTAACGAAGTCAGCGTGATCAATGACATTTAAGATACTGACCATATTCCCCCAGATGGTGGAGGCGGTCCTTAATGAAAGCATACTAGGCCGCGCCCGGAAGAGCGGGCTGATACAGACGGAGGTCATAGACATCCGTCCTTTTTCCGCGTCCA
>JAFZLE010000145.1 GCA_017551645.1 Clostridia bacterium
ACTTCCGCGTCGATGTCCGGCACGGGGGTGGAGTCCCCCAGTATTATGCGGGACTTGGACAGGCGCCCGTTCGCGGCGCTCTTAAGGGACATGACCACCGCGCAGGAGGTGATCACCAGCGACGCCAGCAGGGTGACCAGCCCCCAGGTGACGCCGTAGTCCCTCCACACCAGCCAGGTGCCCACCGCCAGCAGCGCTGCTCCCGAAACGCCGGGCAGCCCCAGGCCGGGAGTTATCGCTTCCAGGGTTATGAGCCCCGCGCCTATCAGCAGACACGCTATTATAACAACTATTTCAGGCAAGATCCCTCACCTCCTCAGCGTATATTATACCAGAAACCGCCCGCCGGGTCAAGAATGCCCCCTTCCACTCGGGAAGGGGGCGCTCAATAGCCGCGTCACAGCTTGTATATCCTTACGCCCTCGAACTTTTTAAGGAGCTTGAGCATGCTGTTGAAGGGCTTCCAGTCCTTGCCCTGCACGTCGGGCGAGAGCTCGCCGTAATGGGCGTAGATCTCCTCGTCGTTTTTCCAGCTGTCCAGGCACAGGGCGTGGCGGCGCAGCTGCTCGCGCAGGGCTTTCTGGGCGTCAGTGTCGCCTTTGACGCAGGGCTCGGTAAGGTACTCGTCGCCCCGGGTCCAGCCCATGGCCTTGTGCTGCCTGACCCAGCGGGCGTGCTCCATGGGCGCGAACACGTCTATCTGCGCCTGGGTGAACTTTTCCAGCAGCTCGTAGTCCACGGGGCGGTCGGTGTAGAAGCAGCCCAGGGCGTTCAGGTAGCGGGCGAAGCTCTTGACCTGGTTGATGTTGCTCAGTTTGTACTCCAGGGACATGCTGTCGAACTCCGCTTCCAGGGTCTCCACGGACACCTGGTCCTCCCTGCCCTGGTAGCTGTAGCGGGCGTTGAGCGCCACGGCGAAGTCGTACATGTGCAGGAAGCTGCTCACGGACAGGTAGGTGTGCTTGGCGGACCTGTCCGCCTTTTTAAGAGCGGTGGTCACCGTGAAGGGTATGGCCGTAAGGTCCACTATCTTCTCTATGTCGGACTTGAAGCGCTGCTCCTTTTCCGCCATGTCGCTGTATGCCTTGAGGCGGGGAGGCTTGCCCTGCCTGCCGCCTTCTTCCCAGGCGGCGTAATCCCGGCCGAAAGCGGCTATCTTGGGCTTTTCCTCCCTGTCGTAATAATACGTGGCGCTGATCTTTCCGTCCCCGAAGTCGAAGAAAGCGGCCATGGGATGGAGTTCCGTGCGGGAGGAACGCCCGTAAGCGGTGCGGTCCCAGCACTGAAGCTCGTCGCACAGCATCAGCAGGTACGCCAGAGGATGGAGCTCCGCCCTGAGGGGAGGCTTGCGGTCGGGGGATTTGTAGAAAGCTACGGCGAACTTGAACAGGCTGTTGTGCAGCATTATTGCGGTCAGGGCATCCAGGTGCGCCTTCGTAAGGCGCGCGCCGCCCAATACCGCCGCCAATTCCTGGAACAGGCGCGTCGCGCTGAAAAAGCCGTGGTCCATGAAGTAGCCGAACTTGTCCGGGTCGGTAGGCTTGGTCCTGATGACCTCCTCCATGGCTTTCTCGTTGATCCCGTACGCCTCGCCCAGGGTCTTCTGTATGCCCCAGGCCAGCAGCTCGGGCACGGAGGCGAACCCGCGCCCGCACAGCTTTTTGAGCGTGGCGCCGGTGTCCGGGTCTATACCGGTCAGGCACTCCAGATCCCGGTAGGCGATATACAGGCTGCCCGGGCCCCGCTGCCGGCGGTCCACCTCAAAGTACGCGAGTATCTGCTCGAAGGGTATCTCAAAGGGGTAGCCGATGTCATGGAACAGGCTGGTGATGCCCCAGTACTCCAGGAAGAACGCCGCCGCTTTGTGCTCGTCTTCCTCGCCGCCGAAACCGTAAAACGCCTTGAATATGTCCCTGAAGGCGGGATTGGTCTCGTATATGGCCAGGCCCAGGGCGAACACGTACACGGAGTGGGAGTAGTGGTCCCGGTGCTTCATGAGCAGGGAGCTGGCGTTCTGCTCAAATTCGCTCAGCAGCTCCACCATCTTCTGGCTTTTGCAGTACTCGCCCATGAACATCTCCAGCCAGGAGTAGTACACGGTATAGGCGTCCTCCGCCACGCCGGAGTCTATGAACTTTTCCAGCTCCCTCTCCAGGCAAAGGCGGTCCACGTCCTTCTGCATGTTGTAGGGCACCTGGTTGGGACGTATGCCTGTACCCAGGTATATGCCCGTCTCGGCTTCTTTCTTCGTGATCTCAGGGTCGAACCTCAGGCCCTCGCACCTGTTGTGCAGGAACCGGAGGGCCGCGCTTTTAAGGTCGTTGCCGCCCCGGGTGGCTTTGGCCAGATAGGGCTGTTTGGGGCCCAGGTCCCGGCCCAGCAGTTTTTTGTTGCGCGCGCGCATGGCTTTTAATGCTGTGTATCCCATATTGCGTCTCCCCGTATAATTTATCTGTCGGCCGCCCGGTCCGCGCTCAGGCGGCGGGCGTAGGCGATGAGTTCGTCCGCGGAAGTGAAAATGTCGCCGCACAGGGCGCTGCCGTCCTCGTAGAGCACCACGGCGTCGCCGGTCGTTTCGTCAAAGCCCCAGTCTGCGGCTTTTTTCGTGGGATACATTTCATACAGGGTATCCCCGGTATCCATATCCGCCACGACGAAATAACAGTAGTTGTCCTCCTGCCTGCCGATGCCGTCCTTGCCGGCGGCCATCAGGTACCTGCCGTCGCTGCTGAAGGTGAACCCGTTCAGGAAGCACCTCATATAGAAAGCGTCTGATTTGTACAGGCACTTGCCCGTCTCCACTTCATACACGCCTATGCCGTTGTTGCCGGAGCCCAGCGCCACCAGGCGGCTGTCGGCGGTGAAGGTTATAAAGTACTGGGGCGAGAAATCCATCACGTTGTACTGCCAGTTGGAGCCGTCCATGCGCACCACGGTGAAGCCCTGCTTCGAGTAGCCCGTGGGATTGCCTGGTATCCAGACGATCTGGTATTTGTCGTCCGGGGTAATGGTGCGGTGGAGCTCGTTCCTTTCGTGGTACAGGGTGCCGGAATACTCACCCAGCGTGTACTGGCTGCCGGCGCCCATGCCGGTAAGTATGTACCCGGCGGACAGGTAGCGTTTGCCCTCGCTGTCGGAATCGTAAAGGTAAGAGACGGACTTTGCCGCCCGTTCGCCCGTAGCGGCTTCGTACGCGCCGGTGGAGCACAGGAAGTATCTGCCGTCGGGGGTGGCGCCCCGGCAGCACTCGTTTTCCAGGGTGTAGAGCACTTCGCCCGTATTGGCGTTATACACCGTGCCCGTGTAGCCCAGGTAGTCCAGGGGGTCGAGCCGCTCGTTGTCGTATATGTAGTCGCCCGCCCAGACCGGCCCCGCGCCGGAGCTTTCGGGTATGTCGTTGATATGCGACGAGGATTTATCCCGCTGGACGCTCCAGAGTATCTCGTCCGTTTCCACGTCGCACACGAACACTTCGTTGTACTGGTGGATGAACATTTTCATGCCGTCGGGCGACAGCGTGTAGCCGTTTATTATCTTGTTGGGAGTCGCCCGGTCATACATCCACATGGGGCCTTCCGTGTCCACTATGCCTATCTGCTCGTTGTCGTATTTGACCACGTACTGTCCGTGGAATACCGAGCCGCCTGTGCCCTGGTCGTAAAGCTCGTCCATGTACCAGGCGATATTCTGGGCGTCCGGGTCCGTTTCCGGGTCCCAGATGAGGATGCCGCTTTGGAATATCATGTATATTTTGTCTCCGCCGAAGCAGGCGTCGCTCACCCAGCTGATGCCCTTCAGGTCGCTTATAACTTCGCCGGAGGCGGCGTCTATCACCCTTACGTTGTGCGCCATGTGGGCGGTGGCCACCACGCGGCCGGAATCTTCGCTCCAGCGGGCGGAGGTGATGAGCTGGTCAAAGGAGGACCGCCACAGAAGCTTGCCCGTAAAAGCGTCGCAGCAGTCCAGCGTGTAGCCGGAGGAGGGGATGAGCACCTTAGTGCCGTCGGGGGAGAAAAACTCCGTGGAGCGGGTCGCGCTGACGGCAAAATAGTCCACGGCGCTGTCCAGCTTGACTTCCCTGGACATATTGCCCGCGTAGCACGCCTTTTCCAGCAGGGTCAGGAGCGCTTCCTCCCTGTACCCGCCTATGGAATCCGACAGGTCCCTGGCTTTGAGCAGCAGTTCCCGGGCCTGGGGCTTGCTGTACTCGTTCACGGCGGCGGCCGCCTGCTCAAGAAGCAGGTCGCACTCGTTCCTGGCGGAGGTTATCCTCTCGTTTTCCAGCGCTGCCTGCTGGGCAGCCCGCTCCTGCTCCATGACGCGCTGCTGATAGCTGTAATAGCCCATAAATCCGCCCGCGGCCACCAGCGCCGCGCAGGCGATGGCCGCAATGTTTCGCCGGGCGCGCCGCTTCTGGCGCATGTACAGGCCGTCGAAGGTGGTGCCCAGCATGGGGGCGAGTATGCGCAGTTTTTCCTTTTTGAGCTTTTTGAGGCTCCCCTGCAGGGTGGCGCTCCTCACGTCCGCCGCCAGGGGCTCTATGTCGATCTCGTTTCCGTCCGCGTCTTTGCCCTTGCACAGCAGGGCAGGGAAGGCGTCCTGGGGCTCGCCTTCCGCCAGCACCGCCAGCACCCGTTCCCGGCCGCGGCGCTCTATGAAATACTCCAGTTCCCGCATGCACCAGCGGCTTTGCAGGTACCTGGGGGAGCACACGCAGATGAGCCAGTCGCTGTTGTCCAGGGCGGTCTCTATGTCCTTGCCCAGGTCCGCGGACAGGGGCAGCTCCTCCTGGTCCCTGAACACCCGCCCGGGATGTTTAAGGCCCTCTTCTCCCCGCAGGGCGGAGGGGATGGTGTAGTTTTCTATAAGGCTGTGCAGGCGCTGGGCGACTTCCTTGTCGGGAGTGTAGTGCCTGTAGCTTATAAAGGCGCAGTATCGGCGCTGTTCCATTATATGCCTCCCCGCGGCCGCTGGTATGGGGCGCGGCCGTGTTTATTGTAACATACTTGGCGCGCGCGTACAATACGGCGGGCGCCATATTTCTGTTTGGGGGGCCGGGCACACCGCCGCGCTTGACAGCGGCGGTCCAAAATCGTACAATATAAGAAACACAGGCCTTTTAAGGGCTGTGTGCGGTATTACAAAAAGCAAGGAGTGATCTTATAATGCTGATAAAGCTGTTGGTAGCGCTGGTGATAGGCGGCGTGTGCGGTTTTGCCGCGAACAAACTGATGAAGGGCAAAAGCGACAACATCATACTGAACGTGATACTGGGCCTGGTGGGCGGTATCGTGGGCGGCTTCCTGGGCAGCCTGATAGGCATAGGCGGCGGCTGGGTGATGAGCATACTGCTGTCCATCGGCGGCGCCTGCCTGGTGGTGTGGCTGTACAGGAAGTTCATCAAGTAGACAACGCATAGATGATAACCTAAAGACCAAAGCCCGGCACTTGTTCGCCGGGCTTTTGGGAAGTGATTAAGGTTATATGGTAATCATTAAACGAAAATGGCTGTTCCCATTAGCTGTTTTAGCCAACCCGGCAACGCTCGCGCTATGCCTGCTGTGGCTTGCTCTGTCGGTGTGGGTTGGACGACAGTATTGCTAATCACGTCTGTTATATTGTTCGTTTTAAGACGGAAAGAAAAGCAAATACCGGATTACAGTACCTTATGAGAAAAGAATTCGCTTCGATAGCAGAACATACAGTTCCAATATGCATGACAGTGCTGCCCGCCGTTGCATTTTACTGGGCAATAATGAACTATCAGCCGCATCATGATAGTTATTTGAGCTCCTTCGTCGAAATCGGCTGCATTATTTGCGGAATTTTGCTTTTTTGCAAAGCAATCAAAAGAAAACAAACAGGTATTGCGGTTTTATATTGCTTGGCTATATTATCGGGAGGATTCTTTCTATACTGGACTATGCGTATTCCATTGTGCTTAGCTTGTGAGCCTATGCGCAAACAGGATTTGGGATATATGCTGAAACCGTTCGCTGACAGATTTGGGGAGTACTTGCCGGACTGATATATGAATAATTCATGGAAAGAATGATCAGAAGAATTGCCGCATTCATTTTGTGCTTAGCCTTACTGGTTCCGCTGTCCGCTTTATGTGAGGACAGGTATCCGCTTGACAACGTCAGGATGCTGCGCTCGTTTGGATTTGAAGTGGATGACGATACCCTGGCCAGCATAGAAAGAGAATTGAACACAACGATAGCCGATATGGATTTTACCACTTTGCTGTTATTAATCGGTATGGGCAATTATGATTATTCCACGGGCGAATGGGCGCCGTATTCCCATCAGGTATATGCCTACGATGAAGAAGTATTCGATATAGCGCATATGTACACCCTGTTTTTGAGGGGGATCGATTCCATCGTGCCTGATATCGAGATCACGGATATAACCGAAGACCTGTCCGGGATGACGGAAGAGATGATATACCCCCGGAGTTTCCTTCAGTCTATTTTTTCAAGACCGACAGATGGAAAACGTTCCGTTTCATTTGTTTGCAACGGAAATGAATACGGCATAGAATTGTTGAGCTACGGCGATTGGATAAATGAAAAAATAACTGACTACATGGACATGGTATTGGCGGAAGAAAACTGCACCAAAGAACTTTGGTTAATTCGGGCATATGTACAGTATGTAATAGTCGTATACTGTGACAGGGAAACCGCTGTGGAACTTGCAAAATACGTGAAAATGTATTAGGGAGGTATAAATCATGTTAGGCAAAATATTCTGGATATTCCTGGCCGTGTTCGCGGCGCTGGGCGCGGTGGGCCTGGTGCTCGCGCGCCTGCGCGCCAAAAAGGGCTTAAAGGGCGACGGGCTGCCGGACCACGGCATAGAGAACGTGGCGGACCTTAACGACGGTTTCAACCGCGCGCGCTATATGGACCGGGACGAGGAAAAGAAAGACAACTGAGCGTATCTCGCGCATGAAACATACCGGAGCGGGGCCTGGGGGCTCCGCTCCGGTATCGTATGGGCTTCGCGCGCTCACTGCGCGCCCTCTCCCGTGATCACGGAGGGGATGGTCTTTAAAAGTATCTTTATGTCCAGCCGCAGGCAGCGGTTGTCGATGTACTCCCGGTCCAGCCGCATTATCTCGTTAAAGTCCTTTATCTTGCTGCGGCCGCTCACCTGCCACAGCCCGGTGATGCCGGGCTTTATATCCAGCCGGCTCTGCTGGTAGGGCGTATACCTGGCGTATTCCTCGGGCGTGGGCGGGCGGGTGCCCACCAGGGACATGTCCCCTTTGAGCACGTTGAAAAACTGGGGGAACTCGTCTATGGAGTGCTTGCGTATGAAGTGGCCGAAGCCTGTGGGGTTCCCGTATTTGTCCACCTTGCCCGAGTCGATTATGCGGGGGTCGTTTTTAAGCTTGAAAGTCATGCCGTCGCCGGACTGGTTGAGCTTTTCCAGTTCTTTTTTGCGTGCTTCGGCGTCGGTATCCATGCTGCGGAACTTGTACATGTAAAACGGCCTGCCGTTTTTGCCCATACGGCGCTGCACGAAAAACACCGGGCCCGGGGAACGGACGAGTATGCAGGGCGCCACGAAGCAGAACAGCACGCCCGTGACGGCGCAGCCCGCAAGGCCGCCCAGTATGTCGGCGGCCCGCTTTATTATGCTGTAGCGGACGGGAACGTCCCTGATCCCGGGGCGGGGGATGTCTGGCATGTGTCTGTCTCCGATACCGTATGCGCTTTTGCGGGATACCCGGTACATGATATCACATACACAAAGCGTTGTCCATATTTTTCGCGGGGCCCGGATAAGGCGGTATCCGCCGCGCGCGGGGCCAAAAAACAGGTCCCGGCCCTTTACCGGACCGGGACACACTGTATATGTTTTATTTGGTAGTCAGGCTCTGGGTGTCCAGCGCGATGGCCAGCTCCTCGTTGGTGGGGATGACCCACACGCTCACCTTGCTGTCGGGAGCGGAGATCAGCTTTTCCTCGCCCCTGACCTTGTTGGCTTCGGGGTCCAGCTTGATGCCCAGGAACTCCAGGCCTTCGCACACCTTCTGGCGGCCGGGGCCGTCGTTCTCGCCGATGCCGGCGGTGAAGATCAGGGTGTCCAGCCCGCCCATGGCCGCGGCGTAGGCGCCGATGTACTTTTTGATGCCGTACTGCCACATATCCAGCGCCAGCTTGGCGTTCTCGTTGCCGGCGTCGGCGGCGGTGTTCACGTCGCGCATGTCGCTTGACACGCCGGAGATGCCGAGCAGGCCGCTTTCGCGGTTAAGCATGGTCAGGGTGTTGGTCACGGACAGGTTCTCAAGGTTGGCGATGAACTCCACCACGGCGGGGTCCACATTGCCGCTTCTCGTGCCCATGAGCACGCCCTCAAGGGGAGTAAGGCCCATGGAGGTGTCCACGCACTTGCCGTCCACTACCGCGCTTAAGGAAGAACCGTTGCCCAGGTGGGCGATAATCATCTTATCGTGCTTGTAGCCCTTTTCGCCCAGCAGCTCGGCCGCCCTCTGGGACACGTAGCGGTGGGAGGTGCCGTGGAAGCCGTAGCGGCGTACCGCGTGCTTGTCGTAATACTTCTTGGGCACGCCGTACATATACGCCTTGGGGGGCATGGTCTGGTGGAAGGCGGTGTCGAACACGGCCACCTGGGGAGTGCCGGGCATGACCTTCTCGCAGGCCAGGATGCCCTGCAGGTTGGCGGGGTTGTGCAGGGGGCCCAGGGGATAGCACGCGCGGATGGCCTGCTTGCAGGCGTCGTCCACGATGCAGCTCTTGGTGAACTTGTCGCCGCCGTGGAGCACGCGGTGGCCCACCGCCTCGATCTCCTTGACGTCCGCGATGACGCCGTGCTCTTTGTCCACCAGCGCGTCCAGCACCATCTGGATGGCGGCGGTGTGATCGTCGAACTTCACGTCCACCACATACTTTTCGGCGCAGCCTTCGCCGTAACGGTGGGTCAGGCGGCCCAGCTCCATGCCGATGCGCTCGGCCAGGCCCTTGGAGATGACCTCTTTGGTGTCCATGTCGATAAGCTGGTATTTAAGGGAGGAAGAGCCCGCGTTGATGACCAGTATTTTCATATTTGATACTCCTTGAGAAGTGTGATGGGGAAGGCTTTGTTTACTGCGCCTGTACGGCGGTGATGGCCACGGTGGCTACGATGTCGTCCACGGAGCAGCCGCGGGACAGGTCGTTGCAGGGCTTGGCGATACCCTGGAGGATGGGGCCGTAGGCTTCGGACTTGCCGAAACGCTGGGCCAGCTTGTAGCCGATATTGCCCGCCTGCAGGTCGGGGAACACCAGCACGTTGGCGTGGCCGGCCACTTCGCTGCCGGGGGCCTTGAGCTCGCCCACGGAGGGCACTATGGCCGCGTCCAGCTGCAGTTCGCCGTCCAGCTTAAGGTCGGGCGCCAGCTGTTTGGCCAGGGCGGTGGCTTCCTGCACCTTGGTCACATTGTCGTGCTTGGCGCTGCCCTTGGTGGAGAAGGAGAGCATGGCCACTTTGGGCTCGATGCCGCCCAGGGACACCGCGCTGTCCGCCGCCGCTACGGCGATGTTGGCCAGTTCCTCGGCGGTGGGGGCGATGTTGACCGCGCAGTCGGAGAAGATCATAACGCCGAACACGGGGCTCTCGATCAGGAAGCAGCTGGACACGGTCTTGATGCCGGGCTTGCTCTTTATCACCTGCAGCGCGGGGCGCAGCATGTCGGCGGTGGAGTGCACGGCGCCGGATACCAGGCCGTCCGCGTCGCCGCTTTTGACCATCAGGATGCCGTAATACATGGGATCCAGCACCTTCTTGGCGGCTTCTTCCTCGGTCATGCCCTTGGCCTTGCGCAGCTCGTAAAGCAGGGAAGCGTAGGAAGCGGTCTTTTCGGAAGCGGCGGGATCGATGATCTCGATGCCGGTTAAGTCGGTGCCGGTCTCGGCAGCAGCTTTCTTTACCGCGTCGGCATTGCCCAGCACGGTGATGGTGGCGATGCCTTCTTTGACGATCTTGGCGGCTGCCTGAATGTTGCGCTTTTCGTCGCCTTCGGGCAGTACGATGTGTTTGACGTTGCTCTTCGCCTTGGCGAAAATGGTATCGATAATGGCCATAAACGTCCTCCATAAGCGTATACACGCAATTTTCTGAGCATATTATACTACCAGTGGGGCGCGTTTGCAAGGGGGATGGGGGCGCGGTGGCAAAAAGCGTTGAAAATACCGGGCCCGGGGAGTATAATGTACCCGCGGCGGCTGACGCCGAAAGCAGGGAGAAAGATATGAGCGAAAAACTCAGGAAACTGATAATAAAATACAAGGAACAGATACTCTACGTGGTGTTCGGAGGGCTGACCACGCTCATAAACTGGGGCACCTACGCGCTGTGCTGCGACGTTATGGGCATACCCAACCTGCCCTCGGTGGCAATCGCCTGGATACTCTCGGTGGCGTTCGCCTTCGTGACCAACAAGATATGGGTGTTCGAGAGCAGGTCCTTCGACAGGAAGACGCTTTTACGGGAATTGTGGACCTTCACGTCGGCGCGGCTTGCCACGTTGCTGCTGGACATGGGCATAATGTACCTGGCTGTGAACGTGATGGGCGGCAATCACCTGGTGTGGAAGCTGATATCGAACGTTATAGTGATAATACTGAACTACGTGCTCAGCAAGCTGGTAGTGTTCAGAAAGCAGGATAAACCCGATGAGGAGGACAAAAAATAAGCGGGCATGGCTCGCGCGATATGAAAAAGGCGGAGGAACGGCATCCTCCGCCTTCTATCTGTTTTATTACTGCTGCTGCGCGGCCTTGTACCTTTCCAGCAGCGCCTGTATGCGCGCGTGGGGGTTCAAAAGCTTGTCCAGGGAGTGGTCGTGGTTCAGGGTGGCGATTATGAAGGACATGTACGTGCTCATGTCCGCCTCTATGAACCATTCCCTCTGCCTGAGTTCCGGGGGC
>JAFZLE010000146.1 GCA_017551645.1 Clostridia bacterium
ATCTAGCCCAATACGGTTTATCAGGAAATCGTTCTGGCAAAAAGCCAAGATAATGATTATCACCAGGTTTTTCTCCCGTAAAAAAGAAAGTTGTTTCATCAATATCACTACAGTCCTTGAATATATCAAGCATCCATAGGAATGGTATCCCATTCGCACTAATCATCGTTTTCTCTGTCATAATGCGAAACGCCCCTTTGTCTTCAGTTTTCGTCTATCAGCTTAGCCCACCTATGCGCGTCCTCAGGCTTGTATACCGGGAAGCCGCTTAAGTAGTGGTTACGCTTCCTGCCTTCCCCTGCGTCGTACTCTATGAGTATCAAACGCTGCCAGCTGGAGTACACGCGTATGCTGCCCGCGGTAAGGTTGGAGTTGGCGGGACAGGAGAACTCTCCCTCAAACAGCGTCCCGTTCGTGTCCGCGTCCCACAGGCGCAGTTTCACTTTGACATCGTTAAGCGTAAAGTTGGATATCACCACGTCCTGATACCAGCCCTGGGGCTCGTCCATCATCACCAGCACGGGTTCCTGCGAGCGTTTTATGGCGTTAAAAGCACGTTTTTTGGTAAAGTACCAGTCCACCACCGCGTCGCTTATCTGAGGCCAGCCGTCCAGCATATTCCACCAGATAAGCCCTGTGCGCCGCCAGGCGCGGGCGCGGGCGCTCTCTACAAAATACTTGAAGGCCTCCGCCTGGGTGAACTGGCTCAGGAAGCTGATCTCCTCCAGGCTTTCAGGCAGTTTCCCGAACATCAGCCGCACCTGGTCCAGCATAAGGCCGTTGCGGTTGAAGCCGCGCTTGTACAAAAGCGCGTATTCACTGGAATGGGCGGTCCAGCTCTCGCCGAAAAAGTCCGCAAGCTCGTTCTCGGGTATGAAGCGCTTGAGAGACTCCGGCGCGGGGCAGCCGTGATAGCCGCACTCGCTCACGAAATGCGCAGAGGTATGCTTGTAAAAATCGTCCTTGAACCAGGCGCGCGGACCCCACAGATGCTGCTCGGGCACGCTGTAGCGCGCCACGCCGCCGTCTATAAACGGGCTTGACGGCAGGAACATGCGGAAAGGATCGTTTTCCCTCACGACCAGTGGCAGCGTTTCGCGGGTCACGGAATTATACCGGTTCGCATCGGGATAATACCCTCTGCCGGAATAGGTCTCGTCCACCTCGTTGTCTCCGGACCAGAGCAGCACGCAGGCGTGGTTCCTCACGCGGCGGATGACCTGCTCCGCTTCTTCCGCGATCGCGCGGGCAAAATCCTCTTTTTGCGAATACACGGCGCACGCCATGGTGAAATCCTGCCATACCAGTATGCCGCTCTCATCGCACAGGTCGTACACCTTGTCCGCCTCATACACGTTGCCGCCCCACATGCGCAGTATGTTGCAGTTGCATTCGCGCCACAGGGCGACCGCTTTTTCGTACCTTTCGGGATCACGGCTGTGGAAGGCGTCCATGGGCACCCAGTTGGAACCGCACAGGAACACCTTCCTGCCGTTCACACTAACCATGAACTCGCCCTCGTCCCCCGGGGCCATCCTGTGCTCTATCCTGATTTCCCTGAGACCCAGCCGGCAGGTGTAAGTGTCCAGAATTTCACCGTCTTTCAGCAGTTCCATCCGGGCGGTATACAGGTCAGCCTCACCGTAGCCCCTTGGCCACCACAGGCGGGGAGATTCCACGTAGAAGCTGTCGCCGCCGCTCACGAAACGCACCTGCTGGGAAGCAACTTCATTTCCGTCCAGCTCCACCCTCACACGGTAGGGCTTTAGATCCGTATCCGGCGTGGTGAAACGGTATTTGAACACCACGTCAGCGCGGCGTTCGTCTGCGGCGCGGGTGGCGAAATACACCTGCGTGAAGCGGGTCTTGGGGAGCGCCTCGATATACACGTCCCGCCACATGCCCGCGGAGGGGAAGCGCGGCATAATATCCCAGCCGAAAGAATGGGGCGGCATGCGCAGTCGGGAGTACTCCTCCGCTCCCTCGCAGGCGGTGGATGCCACGGGATAGTCGTTTTCCCTTGCGCGCAGCACGGCAGGATAAATGTCCACCCGCAGCGTATGCGTTCCCGCCAAAATACCGTCAAGCGGCAGGCGGCAGGGTATCAGCGCGTTTTCAGAATGCCCTATTGTGGTGCCGTCCAGGGAAACGTCGCTTATGCAGTTCAGCCCCTCGAACATCAAAAACACATCCATGCCCGGGGCATCCGGCACGCTTATCACCTTTTCAAAGCGCCAGTGCCAGCTTTCGTACTTGCGGTACAGGTACTCATTCGCGCCGAAAAACGGCTCCGGCTCGATTCCCGCGCGGAACAGGTCCAGTTCCACGTTGCCGGGCACCTGCGCCGAAAGCTCCAGCGAAGGCTCGGATTTTCCGTACTCGAAACCCTTAAGGTCCCATTCTCCGTTAAGCGAATATCTCATTGCCGCCTCCCGATTTCATTATACCGCGTCACAGCCGCGGCTTTCAGGTCTTGTTCTCAAGATATTTGTCCAGCAGGAACTCCGTCAGCCTGCCGGCAGGGCAGCGCTGCGGCTGGGCGGCGTCCGCGAAACGCATGCGCACAGGCTCATCCTTGTCAAACACGGGCCAGTACGGCAGGGGCTGTCCCTGGGAATCCTCACCGTTGGGGTCGCCCGTCTTTATAAAGTTGCACCAATAGTCGCACATCTGCCGCGCCAGATCGTAGTGCTTGCCCCTGAACGGGCGCCAGCATTTCGCGAGCGTTTCAAAGAAGAACCACAGGTCCACCGAGTGGAAGGTCCCGGGATCGTCCCAGCCGGGTATCTCGGCGTCAAACATATAATAATACAGCGGCGTCTTATCGCCTTTTCCGGCAATGCAGCGCTCCGCGGCGCGTACCGCGAACTCGATCGTGTTTATACTGCCCTCGCGGCTTATGCTGTTTTCGTCCGCGGGATGAGAAAAGCATTCAAGAAACGCTTCGGCGTCAGCCCCAAAGCTCTTTGCGGCGAACGCTTTAAGGCTCTCCTCGTCAACGGCATCAGGCTTGTGTATGAATTCGCTGCTCGTGTGTCCGAGCAGTACCGGTACATTCAGCCGGTTCCCGTCCATGAACCATTCCTGGCTGTTCCTTTGGGAGAACACGCCGTCTACCACCTCGCCGAAGGTCCTGCCCCAGCCGTATCTGCCGTCCCACTCCAGGGCTTTATCGCGCAACGTCACGGCGTCCAGGCGGCGCGCTTCAGCCAGAGTCTTCACGCCCAGGAAGTCAAAAAACGCCTGCCCGACACGCTCCGCGTCTTTTATGTCGCTGCACAGACCGAAGCGGAACGGATACGGCGGAGCGAACGCTCCGCTCTGGATGATCGCCCTGTTGAACAGTCCTTTGTTCTGCGGGCAGGTGAGCTGAGCGGAAACGCTCATCCCTCCGGCGGACTGGCCTCCTATGGTGACGTTTTCAGGGTCTCCGCCAAACGCGGCGATATTCCGTTTTACCCATTTAAGTGCGGCCTGCTGGTCGAGAAAACCGAAATTAGCGGGCGTGTCCGGCGCCTGTGCGGTCAACTCGGGGTGGCTCAGGAAGCCGAACACATTCACGCGGTAATTCACCGTCACGACCACGATCCCGCGCCTGGCTATGCGCTCGCCGTCGAATTCCATTTCGGCTGTGTAGCCCACCTGCAGCCCACCGCCGAAGAACCAGACGAAAACAGGCATGTTCCTGCGGCCGTCTGCCGGCGCCCAGATGTTGAGCGTCAGGCAGTCTTCACCCATTGGTATCTCTTTGTCCACATGCCATTCCCTGTCGTACAGGTTTTTTGGGTCCGCGCTTATGGGGCCCTGCATCGGTATGGGAGAAAACTCGCAGGCGAAAAACTCGCCGTCCCAGTCCTCACAGGGCTGCGGCGCCCGCCATCTGTTTTCGCCCACGGGCGGTTTCGCAAAAGGTACGCCCTTGTAGGATGTTATCCTCGGGTCAGATGCCGCTATTCCCCTTACCCATCCGTTTTCTGTCTTGACTCGCCTGATCATACCGCTTGTCCCCTTTCTTCGTCATATCGGTTTTTCGCCGGCAGAAATCACTATCGGTTCAGCGACTGACGGGACGACGCACCGTACCAGATCGCCGTATTTGGCTTCAAGATAGTCCTTAAACGCCTCCGGATCTCCCGGGTTGTCGGCGAACATATCCCAGTGGCCCGGGATCACCAGGCGCGGCCGCAGTCCGCCGGCAAGGTCCGCTGCCTCCTGAAAAGTCATATTGCCTATACAGCCGCGGCGGTAGCGCGCACCGTCCCTGCCGTTGATCGGGAGCAGCGCCGCGTCTATCGTACCGAACTCTTTAAGCCTGGGCAGCATGCCTTCATAGCGCAGCGTGTCCCCGGCATGATATATCCTGAGACCATCACCCTCAATAATGGATTGTAGGCAGGGATACAGCCCGCTCACGGGGTCCAGGTCCAGAAACTCATGGGCGGCGGCGAGCGCGGTCACGGTGACGTCCCCAATGCAAAAGCTCTCGCCGTCGTTCAAACCGACACATCGCACGTCCTCTATGCCGTCGTCAAGCACGCTCTGCCTGCGGGCCTCCGGGAACACAAAACGCGCCTCGGGGCAGGTTTTCGCCCATACGCGCCAGGAGCCGTGATCGATATGGTCCGAATGATCATGCGTGCCAAGAAACGCGTCCACGCGCGCAACTTCGCCTGCGGGAACCGGCGGCGGGGTCTGCCTTCTGCTCGACTCCCGCGCGTAATAATCCACACACAGCAGCGTATCCCCCAGCCTGACCATCAGACCCATCTGGCCCAGCCACCATAACATGGCCGTGCCTTTCTGCAAACGGGCACCCGCGATCTGCCCGATAAGACTGTTCATTCGGCACCTTCCGTTATATAAGTGTGCTTCCTTTATATCATAAAACCGTTCATACGGCAAGCCCGCCGGGCAGTTTTTTACACTTAAGCCATAAGCGCCCTGTTTGCGGGCATGACGTTATCGATGTCTTTCCCAAAACGGCGGGAACTCACTTGCAATTATTCCCGCAAGCGGCTATCATATAGGCAGAAGCGAGCCGGTCTGTATTAACAATTCCAAGCGAACATACAGTTAAACAGACTGCGCCGGAATAAGCATGCAGGTGTTGAGCGATGAAAGCATTGTTTTTGGGCACGGGCGCGGCGGACTGGTCTTCTCCCGACGCCAACGGCGAGTACCGCAGGCTGACCAGCACTCTTCTTGACGGCAGACTGCTTATCGACGTGACCGGCACGGTCAGGGACATGATCCCGGACGCCTGCGCCATATCGGACGTGTTCTTTACCCACAGCCATCGGGATCACTTTGACCCCGACGCGCTGAACGCGCTGGCTCCCTGCCGCGTGTGGGCGCACGAGAGCTGGGCAGGTGAGATCGAAGGTCCCGGCCTGACGGTCATGCCCCTCCGCGTGGGCGGATCGGTATCTGCTGCCGGCTTCAAGATCACGCCGCTGCCGTCAAATCACTCTACCCCGCGCGAATACGAGACCACCCTGCATTATCTTATAGAAAAAGACGGCAAGCGCCTGCTGTACGCCACCGACGGCGCCTGGCTGCTGAACTATGAATACCGTTGCATCCGCAGCCTTCAGCTGGACGCGGCGGTATTTGACGCCACCATAGGCGACGGTCATGACGGGGACTGGCGGGTGTTCGAGCACAATTCGCTGCCCATGCTGCGCATCATGGTCTCCACTCTCAAAAAGACCGGCATACTCAGGCCCAAGGCGCCTGTGTTCCTTACTCATTTCGCGCGGACTCTCCATCCCGCGCAGGCTGCGCTGGAGCAGGCTTCCGAACCTCCTTTCGTGATCTGCCGCGACGGCTTCGAAGCCGAGATCTGACCGTTTTATCTCCCTCCGAGTGCGCGGAAAACACTCGCTTGCGTTTGATCACCCGGCCAGGATATCTATCACCGCGTATTCCGACCGGCACCCGGTCCTGAACTTGAACGTCCAGTTGCTGATGCCCGACGACACGATAAAATCTGTGCCGCCGCGTTTTTCGTGCCCGTACCGCAGGTCGTTTTCGCCTATCCATTCGCCCACATGGTTTATGGGGATGAATTGCCCGCCGTGGGTATGCCCGCACAGCACCAGGTCCGCGCCGGCTTCCGCTTCAGCGTCGAAATCGTTGGGCTGATGGTCGAGCACGACTATATATATGCTTTTATCTATACCCTGCAGCAGGCGCTGTGCGCTCACGCGGCCGCCCCGCTGCCTTTTAGACTTGTCATTCCGTCCCGCTACGCAGAGCCGGTCGTTCACGTCGTACGTCTCGTCCTCAAGGATAGTGACCCCGTTTTGGGCAAGGCGGTCCCTTAGC
>JAFZLE010000147.1 GCA_017551645.1 Clostridia bacterium
AAAAGCCTTACCAATAGATAGCGGTATAGCATTATGCATAGAGCCAATGTTCGCGTATATGCTTTCGGATACGGATTATAATGTATACTATGCCGTGTCTGACGAAGAGATCGCCGATCTGCCGGAAAACACGGTTGACCTCCGCGGCAAAATGGATATAATGCTGGATATGGATGAGAGTTTTTCGTTTACAGATTATATTGGCGCTCTTTATTCAAATTACAGTTTGCTGTATGAGGTTGCCGAATGAAAAAAGTTGTAATATATACTGACGGCGCGTGTTCAGGCAATCCCGGGCCCGGAGGTTGGGGAGCCGTACTGATCTACGGTAAAACGCGTAAGGAGATAGGCGGAGGGGAACAGGAGACCACAAACAACCGTATGGAGCTGACTGCCGCCATAAAGGCTTTGGAATGCTTAAAACAGCCCTGTGAAGCGACTGTTTATTCCGACAGCAGTTATCTGGTGGACTCTCATATAAAAGGCTGGCTCTTGGCTTGGGAAAGAGAGGGCTGGACGAGGAAAAAAGGCAAGGAACAGGTGCCAAACAGCGATCTGTGGCAGCAGCTTGTGAAACTTGAGTCTATACACAAAGTCACATGGCAGAAAGTGAGCGGACACGCGGGCGTAACTGAAAATGAGACGTGCGATAAGATCGCGACGTCCTGGGCCAAAAAGATCGTTGAATAGCTTTATTCGTCATCTGCATTATCCGTTTTTTCCGCATCGTTCAGCCGCACTCTTGTGGCAGCGTAGCGCCTTCTGTTTTCGTTCATGGCGGCGTAATGCTTTCTGGTGGTATTTATGTCGGAATGGCCCAAAACATCGGCTACAAGATAAATGTCTCCGGTCTCGTTATACAGGTTGGTGCCGAAGGTGGAACGCAGTTTATGGGGGCTTATACGCTTTTTAAGCGGCGCAGCGATCTGCGCGTATTTTTTTACCATGTTTTCAATGGAGCGTATGCTCATGCGTTTCTTCTGCATAGAGATAAACAATGCGCGCTCATTTTCGTCTATGCTTTTATCGTTTGTTCTGAGCTCAAGATATTGCTTAATGGGTTCGATTATGTCTTCCGGGAGATAGAGTATAGCTTGATTTCCGCCTTTCCGCGTAACCAGAAAGCTGGCGTCTTCAAGGTTGATATCCTCGACGTTAAGACCCTGGAGTTCGCTTACACGAATACCGGTGCCTAAAAACATGGATATGATCGCAAGATCCCGCGCGGCGGTGATATCGTGGTAGGCTTTCTGGCGTTTAGTGAGCCCGTCCCCGTTTTCGACTGCATTTAACAATTTCTTAACTTCATCCAGATCGAGGCGCAGAATTGGTTTTTCATGGCGCTTCGGAGGGTCGATAAGAGAAGTGACATCCGACGTTATCTTACCTTGTCTGTAGAGCCATTTGAAGAAAGAACGAATAGAGTAGAATTTTCGCTGCTTGCCAAGTTCCTGGTTTGAGACCATTACGTCATTTTCGTTAAAATACAAACCGAGATAGTCCATGAACATGGATATGTCTCTTGCGGTAATCGCCTGAAAGTCAGCGCTTGTCCAGGCGATGAGTTCTTTGCTTGAGAACCTGGGATTTTCTTTTTGAAGATAAGTGAGGAACAACCTGATATCGTGCGCATAAGCGTAACGTGTCAGGGGCTGTGTAGAATCGCCGAGCGCGAGAATGTAATCGTATACGTCGTTTGGAAGCTCGGAAACGATGTTTCTGGTGACTTCGATGATATGAAGCTTTTTAGACTGTATAAAAGGCTGATTCTGCGGCATAGGCTCTGATTACCCCTTATCTATTCGTAAAAGCTGACTTTTGCGCATAGTTAAGTATACCACCCTATCATGACACTTGTCAATAGAAGACCCGCAGGTTTTTGTTGCCTGCGGGTCTGTCTTTTTACTTGATAAGCAGTTCCAGTATTTCAACGGCGTTCGTGGCGGCTCCTTTGCGTATCTGATCACCGCAGCACCAGAGGCATACGCCCCTGTCACCGTTGATAAGATCTCTGCGTACGCGCCCCACGTATACAAGATCCTGATCGCTGACGTCCAAAGGCGTCGGATAATCCCTACCGTCAATGTCTTCCGCGAGCACGCAGCCCGGAGCGTTCTTGATGGCGGATTTGACATCATCCAGGGATACGTCTTTGTCCAGTTTCAGCTGAACGCTTATGGAGTGAGACCTGATAACCGGGATCCTTACACAGGTGCAGCATACTTTCAGTTCGGGAAGATGCATTATCTTTCTTCCCTCATTCTGCATCTTCATTTCTTCAGTAGTGTAATCGTTATCGAGCTCGCTGCCAATGAACGGTATGGCGTTGGAAAGTATCTGGCATGGAAATACGCTGTGCGTTTTCTCCTCGCCGTTGTATTCCTGGCGCATCTGGGTCTCAAGCTCGACTATGCCCTCTCTGCCGGCGCCGGACACAGCCTGATAAGTGCAGGCAACCATTTCCTGTATGACGGCGATCCTGGCTATTCCGCTGATCGCCATAAGCGTTACGATGGTCGAGCAATTGGGATTAGCTATAACGCCGTTATGCTTAAACGCGTCTTCCCCGTTGATCTGAGGAATGACCAGCGGCACATCCGCGTCAAGACGAAAAGCGGATGAATTGTCTATAAACACCGCGCCGCTTTTGACTATGGCAGGCCTGAACTTCTGCGCCATGGCGTTGCTTACCGCGCCAAGCACAAAATC
The DNA here is from genome assembly GCA_017551645.1 of Clostridia bacterium. Classification (GTDB taxonomy): domain Bacteria; phylum Bacillota; class Clostridia; order Christensenellales; family Aristaeellaceae; genus RUG14130. The sequence continues at coordinate 2,710 of JAFZLE010000147.1, forward strand.
CATATTCTTAAATGAGTCTTCGCGGGTCTCTTCTACTATTATCTCCCTCTCGCCGCAATACACTTTTTTGCCGGCACTGGACGCACTGGCAAGCGCCTTGACAGTACCGAGAGGTATATTTCGCTCTGAAAGGACTTTAAGCATCTGCTGACCGACCGCTCCGGTCGCGCCAAGTACTGCCACATTCCAGGTCTTCATGTATGTACTCCTTTACTTCAATAGAATGGATCCGTTGTTCGCTTTTATACACGAAAGATCAAGCTCATCCATGCACATCGGCATTGTCTCTATGACTGTATATCCGTTGACTTCCGTAGTTTTTTCCGCGGGAAGCATGGAAATGTCGCATTTTGCGGGCATTCGCACATAGAAACTGCGTTTGTCGGTATTCTTTACGACTGCCTCGGACAGTTTGCCTGGAAGCATATTCATTGTATCTTCACTGATCGAGATAATATCCTTGACAATATTTGCGGCGGTCGGAAGGCTACCGGCACCCTGCCCGCTGTAACCGAACACTCCAGATTTTTCTGCGTTATACCAGATATAGTTAAGGTTGGACTTGGTGGA
>JAFZLE010000148.1 GCA_017551645.1 Clostridia bacterium
CTGCTCTGGTCCAGCAGCAACGAAAACGTGGCCATAGTGGATCAGCTTGGCAACATCACTGCCGTGGCTGACAACGGCACTGCCGAAATAACCTGCGTATCCAACGACGGCGGTTTCACCAAGACAATGCAGGTGACAGCGACAAAGGTGCGGCTGACGGGCGCCTCTGCATCTGATCCCACCCCCGAAGTGGAGCACTACGGCGAAGTGACCCTTGTTCCGTTGCTCGATCCTATTGACGCTGACGTGAACATTGCATGGTCTGTAAGCAATCCTGCCATACTGGCTGTGGACGGGAACGGTACGCTGTCCGGCCTCGAAGTCGGCACGACGAACGTATACGCGAGCATCACGGACTACTTTGACAACGAAATAACGATCACGTATTCCGTGACCGTAACTCCCATCAGAGTCACCGGTATCGAACTCAGCGGCACTTACAGCCGTATGCGCACGGGAGGACAGGATGTGATCGAATACACTATCACTCCCTCCAACGCTGACGATCGGAACATAATCATAAATGTGACTCCCGCTGGAATAGTTACCGCTGAAAAGACGCAGGATGGCGTGGTAACGCTCAGCGCGCTGCAGACCGGCAGTGCCACGGTCCGTATCATCACGGTGGATCAGGGCTTTGAGGGAACGATAGACGTTCAGGTGTTTGACAGCCTGACCGTAAGCGCCACACCGAACCTTGAAAAAACCACCGTGAACAATACGGTGGCCTGGGAGCTTGACGTAGGCAACACCATCGGCCAGCTCGCTTACCAGATAAGCGTCACGCGGGATGGCTCGCAGCTGCTCTCGCAGACCAGCTACGATCCCGCCGCGGGCATAAGCCTGCCCGCAAATGTGGCCGGCGATTATCAGCTGAGCGTTACTGTCACTGATGTCGACGGGCAGACAGCGCAGACTGTTTCCACGGTGACGGTGAGCGATACGATCACTTATACCGAGAACGGCAACGTCTGGGTATACGTGGTTACCGAAGTCCAGGGCCAGCTGGGCGCCAGCGTAAAGCTTGACACCCTTGCGTCCGGTGTGACCGCGGTCACCATACCCAAGACCATGTACGGAGCTCCGGTAGTAAGGATAGACACGGAGGCGTTTATGGGGCAGACCACCATAGTTTCCGTGGCAACACCCAACACGGTGACCGAGATAGGCGCAAGAGCGTTTAAGGGCTGCACCGGGCTAACCAGCATGAGCACATACTAAACGCCGGAAAAAACGAGATATCAGGCAGGACGGTTTTCCGCCCTGTCTTTTTTTTGTGCCCCGCAGAGGACGGGGGGACACAGAGACCGCGGCACACATCTCGCTTGAAATACACTGCGCTTATTGGTATAATAAAAAGGGGAGGTATAAAATGCTTGGTATAGTGGTATTATGCGCCTACCTTATGGCGGGCGTATTGCAGATAAATGCGATAATGGCGGGCACCAACCGTCTGACCCGCGTATGGATAGGGCTTGTGCTGGGCTTTGTGGAAATGATGTGGCTGCCCTGTTTATGGGCGTTCGCATTCAGGTTCACGCTTTCCGCCCAGCTGCTGGCTCTGGGTACGGAAGCTGTGCTCACTGCGGCTATAGTATTGGCGGGAAAGAAGCGCGGAAGACAAACAGACAGTCAGACTGTATGCCCCCCGATGTGGCTGACTGCGCTTTTGATCGTGCCTGTATTTGCACTGTGCGCATATCTGCAATATACACACACTCTCAGAGAGATAGACGGAGCGCTGTACGTGGGTCAGTCGACTTACGGCGACCTGTGCATGCACCTGGGTTTCGCTACGGGGCTGATCGGGCAGTCGTTCCCGCCGGAGTATACGCTGCTGCCGGGCAACTTGCTGGGTTATCCTTTCCTTGTAGACGCGCTGTCCGCCTCCATGCTCATATTCGGCACTCCCCTGAGCGTGGCGTTCGCGCTGCCCGGCACCCTGATGACTGTTTTGGTATATCTCGGCTTTTTCCTCTTCGCGTTTGAAGTTACCCGTTCCAAAGCGGCGAGCGCGCTGGCGCTGATACTGTTTTTGTTCTGCGGCGGGTTTGGATTTTTGGGAACTCTGGACATGGCGGGCGGAACGGGCTTTTCAGCGCTCGATACGGCTCTGAACGGGTATTATAAGGCGCCTGCAAATATGCCCGAGTACAACTTAAGGTGGGTAAACGCCCTGTGCGACCTGCTCATACCCCAAAGGACGCTTATGGCGGGCTGGCTGGATCTTATTCCCGCACTGTACATGCTTTACAGGGGAATGAAGACCAAAAGAGTCGGCAGCTTTTTGGGCCTCGGCCTGCTTGCCGGCACTATGCCCATGATACATACCCATTCATTCCTGGGTCTGGGTGTGATGAGCCTAGGGGCCGGTCTGGATGCACTTATAAGGGATAAAGACCGCAGACTTAAAACGCTGCTGTGCTTCGCAGTTTATGGTGTGACTGCGTGCGTGATGGCGCTTCCGCAGCTGCTGGTGTGGACATTCCCGCAGACACTTGAGGGAGGCTCGCTCAGGATACTGTTCAACTGGGTAAATAACGACAACGGCACTCTGATAGACGGGTATTTCTGGTTCTGGATCAAAAATGTGGGTCTGATGTTCGTGCTTATCCCCATTGCCTGCCTGAGCACAAAGAACATGCGCGCGAAGGCGCTGGGGCTTGGAGGGCTGCTGCTGTTCATACTGGCGGAGACCGTTATTTTTCAGCCCAATGTTTATGATAACAACAAACTGTTTTACGTGGTCTACATCGCCCTGCTGCCCATCGGGTCGGCGCTTGTGATGGATATCCACAGGCGGCTTCGCGGCATACGGCCAAGAAGTGTGCTGCTCGCGCTGTTTATAATCGTATCCACCGCTTCAGGGATCATCTCCATAGCAGCCGAATGGAACAGCAATTACCGGGTGTTTTCTTCCCCGCAGGTCAAGGCGGCTGAATTCATCAAGGATAACACAGCTCAGGACAGCTTATTCCTGACGGCTAACAATCACAACAATCCGGTCGCCGTACTGGCGGGCAGGAAAATAGTGTGCGGGAGCGGGCTTTACCTGTATTATCACGGACTGGATTATCAGCAGGCGGAAGCGGATGAAGTGCTGATGCTTTCGTTCCCGCGGGACTTTAAGGATCTGTACGACAAATATCAGGTGGATTATGTATTTGTTTCAAGCTATGAATATGACCTGCCGGATATATGGAACGTTTTTCTGCCCGACGCGTCTTATGATAGGGAACGGTACTACGCGGATACGGACGCCATGGAAGAGCTGTACCCGATAGTCTACCACGATAAGTACGAGAACGGCTGGGACAGAGAGGAAATAACCATATACGCGGTATCGGAACGGGCTATCGTAAAATTTGAGTCGGCCAGCGAACAAGACTTGAAATAAAAACGTCAAAGTTGTATAATACATTGTAACATTTTGATGGAGGAAACGGATGAGATCGGCGAAAAAGATCCTCTTCATCAACTTAATACTGCTTATTTGCGTGCTGATCTGCTCTTGCGGGCCGGAACAGGACACCACCGATCCGCTTGATATCGGCGTTGATATCAATCTTCCTTTTTCCACGGGATCGGTACAGACTATCACGACTCCCAAGACCAGTGTGGTCACCGGCTGGCTGGGAGAGTCTGTTTCTATTACCGAGGGTGACTACACGGAGCTTTCTTTGGGAAGCATGGGCGCGAACGTCAAAAACCTGCAGAAGCGGCTTATCGAGCTGGGATATCTGACCGGCACTGCCAGCGGCAGTTACGATCAGGCTACCGTAGCGGCAGTCAAGCGCTTTGAGCAGATGTACGGGCGTGAACAGACCGGCGAAGCCAGCCAGCTGATGCAACACTATCTGTTCAGCGACAGTGTTAAGGCATATACCACGACCAAGCTCAACACACCGACTCCGAAACCTACCACTCAGGGCTTCAGAACGCTTCAAAGAGGGGACAGCGGTTCTGACGTGTACCAGCTGCAGCTGCGTTTGACCGAATTGGGTTACATGGGGTCTGTTACGGGCACTTACTTTGACAAGGCTACCGAAGACGCAGTCAAGGATTTTGAGGCCGCTTACAATAAATCCCGCACCGGCATCGCCACCATAGAGCTGCAGAGCTATCTGTTCTCTTCCAACGCAAGGACTGCCCAGCAGATGCGCAGGACTGCCACGCCCACCCCTAAAATCACCGCGACACCCGGGCCTTACGGCGATTACGAGACTTTGCAGTACGGCGACTGGGGAGAAGCGGTGACCAGGCTGCAGAAGCGCCTTAAAGAACTGGGCTATATGACATCGAAGGCTGACGGGCTGTACGGCGAGAAGACTTATGCCGCCGTCAAGCTGTTTGAAGCCGCGTACGGAAAAAAGCAGACCGGCATAGCGACTGCCGCCCTGCAGTACTATCTGTTCTCGTCAGACGCGCTGCGTTACGGCACCGTTCTTACGCCCACTCCGCGCCCGAATGTAACGGCTACTCCCGTGTATACCACTCTCAGCGTGGGCGACGAAGGAGAACTGGTTTACGAATTGCAGCTCAGGCTCATCCAGTTGGGATATTTGAGCGGCAAGGCTGATGGCATATACGGAAACGATACCAAGACGGCAGTAATGCTGTTTGAGAAAGCGTATTCATACACCCAGACGGGCGTCGCGACGCCGCTTATGCAGAGCCTGTTGTTTTCTGACAACGCAAAAAGCTATTCTCCAGCCGAGATAGAGTACAAAGAGCTCTCTCTGGGCAGCGTCAGCCAGGAAGTCAAGGACCTGCAGAGCAGACTGAAGGAACTTGGATATTATACGGGCGGCGTAAACGGGCGTTTTGACGAAGCGACTATGGAAGCCGTTATGGCGTTTGAGGCGGCATACGGCAAAATGCAGACCGGAATAGCTACGAACGGGCTCCAGAAGGTGCTGTTTTCCTCCGGCGCGAAACCGAACCAGACCCCGATAAGCCAGTATTCCACGCTGAATATAGGCGACAAGGGGGACGCGGTAAAGCGGCTGCAGCAGCGCCTGAAAGTGCTTAATTACTTAAGCGGGACAGTAGACGGCGTATACGGTGAAGGCACGGCGGACGCGGTCAGGCTGTTTGAATCGGAATACGGAATGTCGCAGACGGGCATCGCCACGCCGCAGATGCAGGCATACCTTTTCGCCGATAACGCCAGGGCAAACACGTCCGGCAACGTGGCGGTAAGCTATGTAACGCTCCAGAGCGGCGACAAAGGCGAGAACGTCACCAACCTGCAAAAACGGCTGATCCAGCTGGGCTACCTTACGGGCAGCGCGAACGGTACTTATGACAGCAGGACCGTAAGCGCGGTAAAAGCCTTCCAGAAGCAGATGGGCGAAAGCCAGACGGGTGTTGCCTCATCTGCCCTGCAAAGGACACTGTTCTCCGCGTCCGCGCAGCAATACTCCGGCGATACGGTCGTAACTGTAAATAAGCAGGCGACGGTCAATGTGGACGGCGCAGGTGTGTTCAGAAACTATACCGACACTGACCCCATGGCGATACTTGACAAGGGAGCCAAGGTCACTGTGCTGCGCACAAGAGGCATATGGGCGGAAGTTCAGAACAGCGCCGGCCAGATTGGCTATATGATGCTGAGTGATCTGACGTACACGCAGCAGTCCCAGCAGACAACTACTGTGATCAACGTGAACCAGCCCGCTGTGATAACCGCGTCCAAGGCCACGGTGTACGCCTCAGCCTCTACAAACTCCAATACGCTGGGCACCCTTGGCAGTGGAGCGAGCGTGACGTGGCTGCGTACAAGAGGCGAATGGGCGGAGATCAAAAACTCTGCCGGGAATGTGGGATATATCAAGACATCGCAGCTGACCCTGTCCGGAGGGCAGAGCGCCAGCAGCTATGGTTATACTACACTTAGAACCGGCGATACGGGCGAGAAGGTCAAGACGCTTCAGGCAAGGCTCAAGCAGCTGGGCTACCATTACGGTGAAGTCAAGGGAAATTATCTCACAAAGACCACAGAGGCTGTCAGGCGGTTCCAGGCGCAGATAGGACTTGATCCAGACGGGATAGCGACTCCTTCTTTGCAAGAGATACTGTTTTCGGCATACGCGCCGGAAGAAAACTCGAGCATTCAAAACAATACTTCGTCGTATACAGTGATGTACGTGGGCCGTAAGGACGGGTCAGTGACCACACTGCAAAAGCGGCTGTATACACTGGGATTCCTGCCCGCTGAAGGCACGACTGCCGGTACATACGATACAAACACGGTCAATGCTGTTAAGCGCGTTCAGCAGAAAATGGGGCTTACCGTGGACGGTATCGCCTCGCCCGAACTGCAGGCATTCATACTTAGCAGTTACGCAAACCAGTTAAAACAATCATAGCTCAAAGCGTAAAAAAGGCCCCGGCGCAGCGCGCCGGGGTCTGTCTGTTTATTAACTGCGAAAGCGGGTTGTGATCGTTTAGATGTCACCTTCGCCCACCGACGGTTCGGGATTTCGCTCCAGATCGTCCAGGAGCATATCCAGCGAGTCGCCTGCGTTATCGGAAGGCTCTGCTTCGTTTTCTTCGGATACCTCTTCAAGCTCTTCTTCCTTCGCCACGGGGGCCACACGGCTGATGCGGCTGTCACCCACCTTCATAAGCCTTACTCCCTGGGTGGCGCGGCCCTGTATGGAAATGGAGGCAACGGGAATACGGATGATGGTGCCGTCAACGGTTATGAGCATGATGTCCTCATCCTCGCTGACCAGCAGCTGGGCTACCAGATTGCCGGTCTTCTCGTTGAGCTTCATGGCCTTTATGCCCTTGCCCGCGCGGGACTGTACCCTGAACTCATCAAGGGACGTGCGCTTCCCGTAGCCGTTCTCAGTGATGGCCAGCACCGTCTTGGTGTCGTCCACTACGCTGAGGTCAGCCACCTCGTCGCCCTCGTCCAGCTTCATGCTCCTTACGCCTGTTGCGGCGCGGCCCATGCTCCTGAGCGCGCTTTCGTCAAAACGGATGGATGCGCCGCTGCGGGAGCACAGCATGAGCTCGCTGTTGCCGCGGGTGAGCCTTACGGCAACAAGGGAGTCGTTGTCCCTGAGATTCACGGCGATGATGCCGGTCTTGCGGATGTTCGCAAAAGCGTTGAGCTCTATGCGCTTGATCACGCCAAGGCGCGTCGCCATTATCAGATAATACTCTTCGGTATTCTCCTGGGGCACGGGGAGTATGGCGGTGACTTTCTCGCCGGGCTCGAGGGGGATAAGGTTGATTATGGCTGTGCCGCGGCTGGTCCTGCCCGCTTCGGGTATCTCATAGCAGAACTTCTTGTAGGCGCGCCCGCGGTCGGTAAAGAACATTATGGCGTCATGTGAGGAGGTCACGTAGAGCTGTTCGACAAAGTCTTCTTCCTTTGCTGTGGCACCGATAATGCCTTTGCCGCCGCGCCTCTGGGCGCGGTAGGTGGAAGAAGCCAGACGCTTGACATAGCCGTTGTGGGTTATGGTGACTACCATGTCCTCTTCCTCTATCAGGTCGAGCATGTCGATCTCGCCATCCAGCGGGCTGATCTCAGTCCTGCGCTCGTCTGCGTATTTGCGCTTTATCTCAAGCATCTCGTCTTTGATTATGCCAAACAGCAATGTGTCGTCAGACAGAACACTGTTGTAGTAAGCGATCTGTTTTTCCAGCTCCGCGTACTCCTCCTGGAGCCTTTCGCGTTCCAGGCCGGTCAGGCGCTGCAGGCGCATATCCAAAATAGCCTGGGCCTGTTTGTCATCTATGGCAAGCATGTCCATAAGGCCCTGCTTGGCGGCAGGAGGGTTGGGGGAGGAGCGGATAAGGTCGATGACCTCGTCTATACGGTCAAGGGCTATCAGCAGGCCTTCCAAAATATGCGCGCGGGC
>JAFZLE010000149.1 GCA_017551645.1 Clostridia bacterium
CGTGGCAGCGGGCATATTCCTGCTTTTCGGCTTATCCCTTGAAGCGTGGCTCGGCGCGGTTATCTCGCTGGTGATAATCAAGTCTGGCATAGGGATGCTGAGGGACACTATCTCGCAGCTGCTGGGCGAGCGCAACGACGCCGACCTGGCCAAAGCCATAGAAAAAACGGTGCTGTCGTTTCCCGGCGTGCAGGGCGCCTACGACCTGGTGCTGAACAATTACGGGCCGGACACTTGGAACGGTTCCATACATATAGAGGTGCCGGACACGTACTCGGCGGACCGGCTTGACCGGCTGATACGGGAGATCACCGTAAAGGTGTTAAGGGAACACCGGGTCTTATTGACCGCCATAGGCGTGTACTCGATGAACACCAGGGACGAAGAGGTCATTAAGACCAAAGAGCAGGTAAGCAAGATAGTGTTCGCCCACGAGCATGTGCGGCAGCTGCACGGCTTCTATCTGACGAAGGAGACGAACACCATACGCTTCGACATAGTCATCAGCTTTGACGCGAAAGACCGCAGGGCAGTTTACGCCCAGGTGGTCGAAGACGTGCAGAAGGCGTTCCCCGGCTATACGCTGCAGGTGGCGATGGATACGGATTTCGCTGAAGAATAAACGGAAATATGGACGTCGCGGTGATCACCTTCCGGCTGCACGCGCCGTGGGCGCACAGCCTGAAAGAAAAACGAATGACGGTCAGGAGCCTGATCGCGCTTTTGCAGAACAGGTTCCGCGTTTCCGCGGCGGAAACGGACGAGCGGGACACCCATCAGATCATCGTGATAAGCGCCGCCGCGCTGGTGCCTGACAACGCCGCGGCGGATCGCCTTATGGACAGGATATCCCTGTTCGTGGAGGAGCACTGCGAGGCCCGGATACTTGACGAACGGCGGGAGATACGCTGATACGCGGGGAAGGCAAGGCATGGAGACAAAATAAAAGGGACTGCACGGCAGTCCCTTTTATAATGCGCGGATCTACTTTACCACGCCTTTTTTGAGTATCACGTTGGCGTAGAGCGCGCCTTCGCCGGTGGCGACCACCGCGTAGGCGTTCTTCGCCCGCTCGTAGAAAGCGAAACGCTCAATGTACCCGAACTGTTTGCCGGGCTCGTACCTGTCCACCGTCTTGCGGTATTCGTCCCAGATCACGGGCACCACGTTGTCCCCGGGCATAACCTGCATCAGGCTCACGGGCGCGTCCACGTAGGTGTCCAGGGGGAACAGGGGCAGCACGGCGTCAAGCACCTCGTTCACGCCGTGGCCGTCCAGGCGCACCAAGCGTTTTGCTACGGAAGCGGCGGGGAAGTTGCCGTCGCCGATCACGATCTCGTCTCCGTGGCCCATTTCCATGAGTATCTTGATGAGTTCGGGGCTGATGATGGGGGAAATGCCTTTTAACATGCTGCTGCCTCCTTTTGACGTATCGGTATTATCAGTATCACCTGCTGAGTATCAGGCCCGCCGCGAAGGCGGCCAGGGGGAATATCCACAGGGGGACGGTTATGTTTAAAAGCAGTTTAAGCGTGCCCGCCGCAAGTATCAGCGCCGCGGCTTCGAATATCAGGTACGCGTTTAAGCGCCGCTTAACGCTTTTCCTTGCGGAATAATGGGTCTGCGCGTCCCGGCAGAACTGCACGGGATCGTCGCCCGTCCACGCCGCGTAGGGCAGGGGAGTGGCTTCTTCCAGAGTCAGGAATGCCACGTGCTTCTGGGCGGAGGCTTTCTTTAAGCGGATCTCCTTGCCGGAGGGCGCGAGCGCCCCGTCTTCCACCTGCACAGGCACGGCCTTTTTGGCTTTTCCGCCCCGGTAGGCGTACAGGGGCAGCAGCTTGCCCAGCTTGTCCAGCGCCTCGACCACTTCGGGGCGGGGTTTGCCCTGGGGGAGCAGTTCGCCCATGTACTTGCCGTTGCGGGCGATATTCAGGCCTTCGCCTTCGCACGGGACGCCGTTTGAGCTGAGGAATGCCGCGCTCCCTGCCAGCACCATGCTGTCGCCCAAAAGCGCCTTTACGCCTTCGCCGCACTCTTCCCTCTGGGTCACCGGGTCCAGGGGCAGATCCTTTTCCGCCGCCATCCGTTCCAGCGCTTTGGGCATTATCTCAAGCCCGCTGAGCGCTCCCGCCGCCAGGGACAGGAGCATATCCCCGCTCACGCCATCGGCGGGGAACAGGCTGACGCCCTCGTAGCCCTTCTCCAGCTTTTCGTCTATGACCACGGCCTTTATGCCGCCAAGTATTTTGCCAATGGGAGAGTCCTTGCCGTTTTTGGCGCGGATTATGCCCGGCAGGGCGGGCAGGCTCACCGCCAGCACTGCCGCGAGGGAACCGAAGGCGTACTCGGGCTGTTTTTTGCCAAACAGCCACACACCGCAGGCAGCCAAAGCCAGCGCGGGGGCGAACACCGCCATAAGCCGCCCGATTCGGGAAGGCCCCGCTTCGGGGCACAGGCACCTGCCGCCGCATGCCGCCAGGGCGCACAGGGCGGCGAACGCGTATGCGTCCAGGCCCAGGCTGCCGGAGCGCTCGGTCTGGCCCGCCGCTTCTATCAGCCTTACCGCCCCGAACACCAGGTACACGTATCCGGCCAGGAGCAGGTACGTCCCCGTGCCGGGAAGCGCGCCGTTCACCCGCGGGCGCGCCAGGGTGAGCGCCATGAAGCACAGGCACATGAGCGCCGTGTTCAGGGGCAGCGGAGATGTGAGCGCGTCAGGCAGCGCCCATTCCAGCCTGCCCGCCAGGCACAGGTACAGCGCCGCCAGCGCCAGCAGGGAGCAGCAGATGAAGGCGAACAGGGCTATCCGGCGCTTCATTCGCGGCCTCCCCGGGCCAGTATCACGGGTACGGTCATCTCTTCCTTCGTAAGGCCCGCGTGCATGCCTATCATGTCGGGGATCTTGCCGTTGATGGTGTCGTACCTTATATAGGCCGGGCCGGTGGCGCAGATCAGGTAGTCGCCCATGAAGTCTTCGCTCTTGGAATGGGGAAAGCCCAGACCCATGAGGCCGTTCCTGAGCGCCTCTTCCCGGCTGAACAGCACGAAGTCGTCTGCCAGATACTTTTCAAACGCCGCCTCGAACTGCTTTGCTTTCCAGCTCTTCACGAAGCAGGCGGCGCAGCGCGCCTCTATGGAGGGCGGCATCCACAGGCAGTCGTTTATCTCGGGGATCTCGTTGAGCATCACAGGCTTTGTCGCGTCCACCAGCCCGTGGTCCGCGGTGACGATCATAAGCGTATCGGAGGGCAGCTCAGCGGCGGCCCGCTCCAGCAGCCGGTCAGCCCGTTTGAACTGCTCCACCGTTTCCGGGGCGTTCACGCCCGCGCTGTGCATGGTGTGGTCGGGCTGGCCGTTGTATATGCCTATGATCTTCTTGCCGGGATTTAAGCAGTCCAGCACTGCCAGGCGCAGCTGGTCCTCAAAGTCGTTTATGACGTGGCTCTTGTCCGCGCCGTGGGTGGAATAGCTGGGGAAGGGGAAGTACATTATCACTTCCGCGTCCACGTCTCCCGTCCTGAAGGGGACGGGCAGGGGCATGAGCGCGGGGGCGGGAGTGCCGCCCGGGTACCTGTCGCCCCGCTTGCTCTCGGTGCCTATAAAGGTATCTATCTGCGCGGCGCACTCTTTAAAGTACAGGCTCCAGCCCAGCCAGCCGTGCTGTATGGGGCTGAGACCAGTCCATATGGACGTGGTTGCGGCGGTGGTGGTGGATGGGAACACGGCGGAAACGCTGCACACGTCCTGCTTTACCAGAAAGCTGCCCGCGTCCAGATGCCTTTTGAGCAGGTATTCTCCCATGCCGTCGCACAGCACTAAAAGTATCTTGTTTATGCCGCCCCTGCCCAGCTCCCTGTCTATCTCGGGCAGGGTGGGGTATTCGCTATTTGCGCCGAAGTGCCCCGTTATGGAGGCGTTTATGGACAGGGAGGAACGGGAGTAATCGGGTTTTTGATATGTCATAGTCTTCATCCCAATGCTTTGGTATATCGCTTAATGTTACAGCGCCTGAATGGAGGCTTTCAGCCTTCTGAGCGTCTCGTCCCTGCCCAGCAGGTACATTATCTCGAACGCGCCGCCGGGGGTGGACTGTTTGCCGGACACGGCGATCCTGAGGGGCCAGAGCATCTGCCCGTTCTTGATGCCCATGTCGGCGATCTTCTCCATGACCCTGTCGTGCAGGGCGGTCTCGGTCCACTCGTCCATGCCTTCCAGCAGGGGCAGCGCCGCGTCCAGCGCCGCTTTCGCGGTGGCAAGGTCGCTCTTCTGCTTTTTGTTCACGTACAGCTCCGTGGAGAACTCGGGCATCTGGGCCAGGAAATCCACCATGCCGGGCAGCTGGGCGAAGTACTCGGTGCGGGGCTGCAGCAGCTCGCACAGGCGCTTATAGTCGAAGCGGCTTTCGTCCAGCGCTTTGTTCAGCCAGGGGCGGGCGTGCTCCAGGTACTTTTCCGGCGTGAGCGCGCGGATGTACTCGGCGTTGAACCAGTTCATTTTCTGTATGTCGAATATGCTGGGGGACTTGCTCAGGCCCTCCAGGTCGAACACCTGCTTGAGCTCGTCCAGGGAGTAGATCTCCCTTTCGCCACGGGGAGACCAGCCCAGCAGCACCAGGTAGTTGATCACCGCCTCCACCAGGTAGCCCCGGGAGAGCAGGTCCTCGAAGCTGGGGTCGCCCTTGCGCTTGGACATCTTGCGGGTGATCTCCACCGTTTCGCCGTTCTCGTTCACGGCGGTGTCGCGGCACATGACGGGGGTCAGGTGCACGGACACGGGCGGCTGCCAGCCGAAAGCCTCGTACAAAAGGTTGTACTTGGGCGCGCTGGACAGGTACTCGTTGCCGCGCATCACGTGGGTGATGCCCATCAGGTGGTCGTCTATCACGTTGGCGAAGTTGTATGTGGGCAGCCCGTCCGCCTTTATGAGCACGTTGTCGTCCAGGGTGGAGCAGTCCACTTCCACGCGGCCGTAGATCACGTCGTCAAAGCCCGCGCGGCCCGTGGCGGGCACGTTCTGGCGGATCACGTAAGGCTCGCCCGCGTCCAGCTTGGCCTGTATCTCCTCGGGGGAGAGGTGCAGGCACTTTTTGTCGTATTTGAAGGTCTCGCCCTTGGCTTCGGCTTCCCTGCGGGCCTCCTCCAGCCGCTCCTTGGTGCAGAAGCAGCGGTAGGCGTGGCCGGACTTGATCAGCTGCTCGGCGTATGGTATGTACAGAGGCTTTCTCTCGCTCTGCACGTAGGGGCCGGCGGGGCCGCCCACATCGGGGCCGTCGTCATGCTCCAGGCCCGCGGTGGCCAGGGAAGTGTCTCTCCGGTCCACGGCTCCGGCGACCTCGCGCTCCTGGTCCGTGTCCTCGATGCGCAGTA
>JAFZLE010000150.1 GCA_017551645.1 Clostridia bacterium
ATGCCAGTTCCCGCTCCAGTGCATGGAGGAATGCCAGAAGATCTCCCCCTCTATGGGCAGCGTGTCGCTGGACACGGGGCCGTGCTCCCGGATGTAATCAAGCGCCCGCTCCTCCAATTCCTTAAGGCCCTGGAAGGTCTCACCCATCGCGAGGCTGCGCGCCCTGTAAGAGGAAAAGTACGGCCAGTCCTCCGTCGGCCAGATGGAAAGCTCCTTGTCCGAATAGTCCACCAGCGCCCGGTCTTTATACAGAAGCTCGCTCAGCATGCTCTTTTTAAAGCCCCTGACCCGGGACTGCAGGGTGAGCTCCGCGTTTTTGCCGCATACGTCCACGGGGTCGAACTGTATGCAGCCCGCCTGCTTTACGAAGGCGAGCGCGCCGCTTTTGCCTGTAAAGCGGTGCGCGCCGATCAGTCCCTGCTTCGCCAGAATGAACTGTCGTGCCTGCTGTCTGGTCATCGTAACCACGTACCGCGCCCTCCGCACGTCTTTTGCCGCATTATAACACATAATCGCGGTTTTGGCTATGCCATATAAAAGACAGGCAGCCGTTTTCGCGGATGCCCGTCCCTAAATGATCCGTTATCTATTCCAGCGGCAGTTCCGCTTCCTCCGCCATGGCGCATACGAAATCCACGGCGCCCAGGCAGTCGTTAAGGTCTGCCGTCTCAATGGGCGAATGGATGTAGCGGGTGGCGACGGACACGCAGCACGCGGGCTTGCCGCCCCGCGTGGTCTGCACCGCGCTGGCGTCGGTGCCGCCGTAGGGCAGCACTTCGTTCTGCACCTTGATGCCGTGCTTGTCGGCGACCCTGTGCATGAACTCGATCACCGGTTTGGTGATCACGGCGGAACGGTCCTTGTACTTGATGGTGGGACCCTCTCCCAGCTTCATGGGCATGGGATTGCACTCGGGAGTATCCGCGGAAGCAGTCACGTCCAGATTGATGCCGAAGTCCGGGTCGATCCAGTACGCCGCCGCCTGGGCGCCCCGGCAGCCCACTTCTTCCTGGGAAGTGAACACGCAGTAGATGTCGTGGGGGGACCTGATCTTTTTCATCGCCTCCACCAGTATGGCGCAGCAGATGCGGTCGTCCAGCGCGCAGCACGCGACCCTGCTGCCCATGTCCACGAAATGCGCCGCGTACACGCAGATGTCGCCCATGGCGACGTGCGCTTCCGCTTCCTCGCGGCTGGAGCAGCCTATGTCTATGAACATCTGGGTGAGCGCCGCGGGAGGCGTTACGTTCTTCTGCTCCCGGCACACCACGCCGCGGGTGCCGTTTTGGAACACCACGTCACGGCCCACGGTCATTTCGGGGCTTATGCCGCCCACGGGGGCGAAGCGCAGAAAGCCCTTGTCGTCGATGTCCAGCACGATGAGCCCGATCTGGTCCATATGGGCGGAAAGCATCACTTTTTTGCCGCTGGTGCCTTTCCTGATACCCACCGCGTTGCCCAGGGCGTCGAACTTTATCTCGTCAACATAGGGACGGATCATGTCCGTCAGCAGCTGCCCGGCCTTGGTCTCCCTGCCTGAGGGGCCGTAGACCTCCGTGACTTTCCTTACGGTCTCCTTGAACTCGTTCATCATATTCCCAGCACCTCACAATACTTTTTGTCCCCTAAAAACGCGTCCGCCAGCAGTATCATGTTTTTCAGGTCTGCCCAGGAGGCGACGCTCTGCGCCGAGTGGATGTAGCGGCAGGGCAGCGATATGCCTCCCGCGCGGCAGCCGCCCAGGTCGGTATGTATCCTGCCCATGTCCGTCCTGCCGTTGGTGCCCTTGCGAAGCTGGAAGGGTATGCTGTGCTTTTTCGCGGTCTCGCGCAGGGCGTCAAACAGCTTTACGTCCACTATCGTGCCCTTGTCCATGAACGTCAGGGCGGGGCCCTTGCCCACGCTGGTCACGGTCTCGTGGCCCTTGTTTCCGGGCATGTCGTTGGCGGTAGTGCCCTCAAAGTTCAGCACCAGCGCCGGCTTTACGTGGTCCGCCACCAGGTTCGCGCCCCTTAAACCCGCCTCTTCCTGCACTGTAAAGGCGGCGTAGAGGTCGCAGTCGTAATCCTGTGTCAAAAGCGCCATCAGCACGGCGCAGCCCACCCGGTCGTCCAGCGCCTTGCCGGTGAACAGCCCTTCGCCGAACTCCTGGAATTTGGTGGTAAAACAGGCGTAATCGCCTATGCTCACGTATTTTTCGGCGTCTTCCCTGTTCTTCGCGCCGATATCTATGGTCAGGCGCTTGTGGGGCACGCTGGATTCGTACTCCTCGTCGGACTGCAGGTGGATGGCCTTGGTGCCTATCACGCCCGGCACCGCGTCCCTGCCCACGTACACGCGCCTGCCTGGCATTACCCGGGGATCCAGCCCCGCGTAATCGTACTCCAGCTCGCCGTCGTCCCGTATCTTCTTTATCAGCATGCCCACCTCGTCCATATGGGCGGTCAATGCTATCACCGGAGCGCCTTCCTTCTTTTTGTGGGCGTACAGGTTGCCCATGGTGTCGGTGAACACTTCGCCGCACAGGGGCATCACCTTTTCCCGTATGAACCTGCGCACCGCGCCTTCGTCGCCGCACACGCCCCTCAGCTCGGAAAGCTCCTTAAGGTAAGTGTCTTTTAAGGTGATCTCATTCAATCGAGACACAGCTTATCCCTCCAGTCTCCGCCCAGCGCGGTAATGAATTCGGCGCACACCCTGCCGCAGTTGAGCAGCGTCTCGACCCGTATGGTCTCGGCGTTGGTGTGCATGTACCGTAAAGGCGGCGACACCAGGCCGCAGGGCACGCCCAGGCCGCTTATCTGCACGTCCGTGGCGTCGGTGCCCGTGGCGCCCATGACGGGCTCGTGCTCCCAGCTCACCCGGGCGCTGTCCGCCGCGTCTTTGAGCATCGCGAACATCTTTGGATGGATGTTGGGGCCCAGTCCCAGCGCTATCTTGTCCATGTCGAAGCAGTCCGGGCTGCAGGCGGACTTGCCGAAGGTGACGTCCATCACGATAGCCATGTCGGGCTTCACGCTCCACGAACCCGTTATGGCGCCCAGGCCCGAATGTTCCTCGTCCACCGAGGCTACCATCACCACTTTACAGGCGAACCTGCGCTTTTTGAGCAGCTCCAGGCAGTACAATTCCGCCGCCACCAGCGCCCTGTCGTCCAGGGATTTGGAGGACACGAGCCCGTTTTTGAGCTCCATCACGCCGTCGGGCCAGAAGGTCACCCGGTCGCCCACGGCGACCAGCTCCTCAGCCTTCTGTCTGCAAAGACCCAGGTCCACGGCGAGCTCGTCCCACTTGTACGCCTTGTCCTTGGAGGCGGTCAGGTGGGGCGGCACGGCGCCTACCACGCCCATAAGCTCTTCTTTCCCGCACACGCGC
>JAFZLE010000151.1 GCA_017551645.1 Clostridia bacterium
GTGCAGTTTCTGGGTGGATATGCCCATTTCGCAGCCCAGACCGAACTCGCCGCCGTCGGTAAAGCGTGTGGAGGCGTTGACATACACCGCCGCACTGTCCACACTGCGGCAGAAACGGCGCGCGTTTTCCCTGGAAGACGTAAGTATAGCCTCGCTGTGGTGGGTGGAGTGGGCGTTGATGTGCGCTATGGCTTCACCCACGTCTTTTACCACGCGCACGGCGAGGATGTAATCCAGAAACTCGGTGTCGAAATCGTCGGGGCCTGCCGGCGTGCCGACGATCATGCGCGCGGCGCAGCCGTCAAGGCGCAGTTCCACGGGAGTCTTGCCCGCGGCGCGCCTTTCGTCCACGAGGCGTGCTTTCAGTTTCGGCAAGAAGTCTTCTGCTATATCGCGGTGCACGAGCAGCACTTCCTCGGCATTGCATACGGAGGGGCGGCTGGTCTTGGCGTTCTCGATTATGGACAGGGCCATATCGGGATCGGCGCTTTTGTCCACGAATATGTGGCAGATGCCCATCCCCGTCTGGATGCAGGGCACTTTCGCGTTCTCGGTGCAGGCGCGGATCAGCCCACCGCCTCCGCGGGGTATCAGCAGGTCTATATAGCCCACCGCGCCCATGAGATCCGCGGCGCTTTGGCGGGAGGTGTCCTGCACGAGCTGTATGAGATCAGGCTCAAGCCCTGCCAAGGCGAGCCCTTCGCGCAGCGCCGCAGCGATGGCGTTTGAAGACGCAAACGCGTCCCTGCCGCTGCGCAGCACGCACACGTTGCCGCTTTTAATGCACAGTGCGGCGGCGTCGGAAGTGACATTGGGACGGCTCTCGTAGATGATCGCGACCACGCCCAGAGGTACGGACACCTTGCGGATGACCAGCCCGTTTGGCCTGACGAGGCGGGAGAGCGTGCGCCCCAGGGGCGAGGGGAGCGCCGCGACGCTCAGGACTCCTTCCGCCATGGCCGCTATGCGCTCTTCGGTAAGCGAGAGCCGGTCCAGCATCACGTCGCTCAGGTGCCCGCGCGCGGCTTCCATGTCGGCGGTGTTGGCGGCAATTATGGCGTCGGTATGCGCGACAAGGCTGTCAGCCATCGCCTTAAGTGCCGTGTTTATCTGCTTTACGCTAAGATCTGACGCGCTCAGGCTGGCGGCTCTCGCGCGCTCAAGCAGTTCCTGCGTGCTCATTTGGCTGCCTCCTTCGTGCCTCCAGCCTTAAAACGTGTG
Source organism: Clostridia bacterium (assembly GCA_017551645.1). Lineage (GTDB taxonomy): Bacteria > Bacillota > Clostridia > Christensenellales > Aristaeellaceae > RUG14130. The sequence goes on from JAFZLE010000151.1 coordinate 1,222, forward strand.
CCGAACGGGGTGCCTTCCAGAATGGAGTAGAGTATTTCCGGCTTTGTGCCGTTGGCGATTATCATATCGCAGCCTGTCTCCATGCAGATGCGCGCCGCGGAGAGTTTTGTGGCCATGCCGCCCGTACCCAGCGCGCTGCCGCTGTCCCCGCCCAAAGCGAGGATCTCCGGCGTGAGCTCGTCCACTACAGGTATAAGCTTCGCGGAAGGGTCGATGCGGGGATTCGCGGTAAACAAGCCGTCGATGTCGGAAAGCAGCACCAGCAGGTCCGCGTGCAGGGAGGTGGCCACGATCGCGGCCAGGGTGTCGTTGTCGCCTATGCCGAGCTCCTGCGTGGCTACAGTGTCGTTTTCGTTGACTATGGGCAGTGCGTGCCAGCTGAGCAGCTGCTCCATGGTGTTTTTGAAGTTGCGGAAACGCTCGGGCTGTTCCACGTCGCTGCCGGTTATAAGTATCTGGGCGACGGTATGGTGGTATTCGGAAAACTCCTTGTCGTAAGTGTACATCAGCTCGCACTGGCCCACGGCGGCAGCCGCCTGCTTCCCCGGGATGTCTGCCGGACGCCGGGACAGGGAGAGCTTGCCCACGCCCATGCCTATGGCGCCGGAACTGACCAGTATCATCTCGTACCCGGCGTTCTTAAAATCGCTGATGACCCGGCACAGCTGGGACATCCTTCTGAGGTTAACGTGGCCGGTGGGGTAGGCGAGGGTGGAAGTTCCCACCTTAACTACGATTCTCATGGTTTGGTCCTCCAGTCGGAGCGTGTTTACGGAAAAGCGGCGGAGCATGCCGCTCTGTGCTATTATTCTCTATGAACGTTCTTCTATCGGCACGTAGCCGGACATCTGCATGACAGCCTTGTAGCCGGGGCGTATCAGGCGGCCGCCGGAGATGAGCTCCTCCAGACGGTGAGCGCACCAGCCGGAGACGCGGGCGATGGCGAACAGGGGAGTAAACATGTCCTCCGGGATGCCCAGCATGGAATACACCAGGCCGGAGTACATATCCACGTTCGCGCACATCACCTTATGGCCGGGAAGCTTCTGCGCGAGCAGTTCAAGGCCTATGCGCTCGATGCGTTCCATCAGGTCAAAGTCCCTTTTGGCTCCGGTCTTCTCAGCCATCTCACGGGAGTATTCCTTGACCAGCAGGGTGCGCGGGTCGCTGGTGGTGTATACCGCGTGGCCGAGCCCGTATATCTTCCCGGTGCCGTCGTTGGCTTTTCCGGCGATTATCAGTTCCAGGTATTCCGCCAGCTGTTTGTCGCTGCAGTTTTCCGGAAGGTGGGATTTTATGTCGTTGAACATCTGCATGACTTTCGCATTGGCGCCGCCGTGCAGGGGGCCTTTAAGGGAATTGATGGCCCCGCAGATGGCACCGTAAGTGTCTGTGCCCGTGGAGGTGAGCACGCGGCAGGTGAAAGCGGAGTTGTTGCCGCCGCCGTGCTCCGCCTGAAGGGTGAGCATGATGTCCAGCAGATGAGCCTCTTCGGAAGTATAGCTTTTGTCGCTGCGCAGCATACGGAGTATGTTTTCCGCTATGGAGAGCTCGTCCATGGGCACGTGCAGGTACAGGGAATCGTTGTTGAAGTAATGTCTTTTAATGTTGTAAGCGTTGGACACGATTATGGGCAGGCGCGCTATAAGCTCTATGGACTGCCTGAGCACGTTTTCCGGGGAAGTGTCGTCCGGCGCCTCGTCGTATGAGTACAGGCTCAGCACACCGGAAGCCAGCTTGTTCATTATGCTCTGGTTGGGGGCTTTGAACAGTACGGTCTCGTTGTAGCCGTCCGGCATGTGCCGCGCCGCCGCTATGACGCTGTTGAACGCGGCCAGTTCCTCTTTGGTGGGGAGTTTGCCCAGCAGTAAAAGATAGCAGACCTCCTCAAAGCCGAATACGCCCTGCCGCGCCTGTTCGCGGATAAGGTCGTTGATGTCAAGACCGCGGTAATACAGGCGGCCGGGCATGGGGATGGGGTCGCCGTCCAGCATCATGTATCCCTGTACGCTGCCTATGTTCGTAACACCGGCGAGCACGCCTGTTCCGTCAGAGTTGCGCAGGCCGCGCTTTACGTTATATGAACGGAACTGTTTGGGCTCTATCTCATAGCGGGAACGGATGTTCTCGCTCAGCCGCCGCACGTATCCGTCTATCACTTCGTTCTTTGGCATGAACTGCATGGGTTTACCTCCAGGTTCGGATGTTACTGGATTATACCTGAAATAACTTGGAAATGCAAGTATTATTCCTCAAAAAATTTATTTTTACCAAATCTTTGCAAGCAAACAGGGCATAATCTGCATATTTCATTATTTTCTTCTTGCATTTTCATGTTTTCTGCAATATAATAACAGCACTATCCGCGAAAGCCAGCGGTCCAATCAATGAATAAGGAGACGGCATATGGTCTGGTTGAACGGCCCTGTACTGCTTAAGGACGGAAAAGTCGCCGCCGGAAAAGGCGAGCCCGGAAAGGGCACCATGTCGAGCCGCATACTGGAGGCGCACGGCGGAACAAATATACGTTTTGACGCGCTCATATCCCACGATATCACGTATGTGGGCATCATACAGACGGCGAGGGCGAGCGGCATGCGCGCGTTTCCGCTGCCGTACGCGTTTACCAACTGCCACAACAGCCTGTGCGCCGTGGGCGGCACCATAAACGAGGACGACCACGCCTTCGGGCTGTCCGCCGCCCGCAAATACGGAGGCATATACGTTCCCCGCAACCTGGCGGTCATCCACCAGTACGCCCGGGAACAGATGGCTTCCTGCGGGGGCATGATACTGGGTTCTGACAGCCACACGCGCTACGGCGCGCTGGGCACCATGGGCGTAGGCGAAGGCGGGCCCGAGCTGGTCAAACAGCTCTTGGGCAATACTTACGATTTTTCTTCCCGCCCCGGTGTAGTGCTTGTATACCTTACGGGGAAACCGCGCCACGGCGTAGGACCCCATGACGTGGCTCTCGCGCTGTGCGCCAAAGTGTACAAGGATGGACTGTTCAAAAACAGGATACTGGAGTTCGCGGGCCCGGGCGTAGTAAATCTGAGCATGGATTTCCGCATAGGGATCGACGTGATGACGACCGAGACAGCCTGTCTGTCATCGATTTGGGTAACGGACGACAAGACCCGTGGCTGGTATAAGGCCCATGGGCGGGATGACCGTTTTTCCGTAATGGCGCCCGATGAGGGAGCGTGCTATGACGCGGCGCTGCTGGTAGAGCTTGACAGTATCGAGCCTATGATCGCCCTGCCTTTCCATCCGAGCAACGCATTCACGATCCGCCAGCTGAACGAAACGCCGCTCGATGTGCTGCGCGAAGCGGAAAAAGTTGCAGGGCTTGACGGAGAACTGGTGTCCCGCTGGACCGATAAGGGGCTTGCCGCCGACCAGTACGTGATCGCCGGCTGCGCGGGAGGCATGTACGAAAACCTGCTGAACGCCGCCGCCATACTAAGGGGGCGCAGCGCCGGGGATATGAATATCTATCCCGCCAGCGTTCCACAGGAACTGGCGCTGCTGCGCTCGGGCGCCACGGCGGACCTGCTCGCCAGCGGCGCGGTAATGAAGCCCTGCTTTTGCGGACCATGCTTCGGAGCCGGGGATACGCCCAAAAACGGCGGACTGTCCCTGCGCCACACCACGCGCAACTTCCCGTTCCGGGAAGGCGCGAAACCGGGAGAAGGCCAGAAGGCTTTCGTGGCGCTCATGGACGCCCGTTCCATAGCCGCCAGTGCGGCGGCAGGGCGCATTACAGGCGCAGATACGCTGGAATATGAGGACGTTTCAGACGCGCCGTACAGTTTCGACCCATCGCCGTATCTGCGCAGGGTGGAAGACTATACCGGCAGGCCGGAAACCGGCGCGCCTCTGGCTTTCGGCCCGAATATTGCCGACTGGCCGGAATTCCCGCCGTTGGGCGAGGACTTAAGCTTCACGATCGCGTCCGTGCTTACCGACCCGGTCACCACCACGGACGAGCTCATACCGTCCGGAGAGACTTCCAGCTACCGCTCGAATCCCGCGCGGCTGGCGGAATTCGCACTTTCCCGCCGCGATCCCGGATACGCCGCGCGCTCCAAACAGGTGCGTGACGCGGGCGGTTTCAGCTGCGTATGCGCGGTCTGCCCCGGCGACGGGTCTGCCCGTGAGCAGGCCGCTTCCTGCCAGAGGGTGCTGGGCGGAGCCGCGAACATCGCCGTGAGCTACGCCACCAAGCGTTACCGTTCCAACCTTGTGAACTGGGGCATTTTCCCGTTCGTGAGCCCGGACGCCGTTTCCCTGAAGGTGGGGGACACTGTGACCGTAAAAGGCATAAAGGCGGCGCTGCTGGGCGGCATGCGCGAGTTCACCGCCAGCGTAAACGGGGGCGAAAGCTCGATAGGGCTGGCGCTGCCGGGGCTAACAGACGACGAGCTTCAGATACTGCTGGACGGCTGCCTTATCAATCATTACCGCAGGGGGATGAAACACAATGGATAAGATCAGAATGCCCAATCCCATCGCCGAACTTGACGGCGACGAAATGACGCGCATCCTCTGGAGACAGATAAAAGATATACTTTTGCTTCCGTTCGTGGAGCTGAACACGGAATACTACGACCTGAGCCTTCCGCACCGGGACGAGACCGACGACGAAGTGACGCTGGAAGCGGCGAAAGCGATCAGGCGCCTGAAAGTGGGCGTCAAGTGCGCTACCATCACACCGAACACCGGGCGCATGACGGAGTACAATCTGAAGCGCATGTATAAAAGCCCCAACGCCACGCTGAGGGCGTACCTGGACGGCACCGTTTTCAGAACGCCCATCCTCGCTCCCGGCATAAAGCCCGTGATACCGCGCTGGGAAGCTCCGATCACGGTGGCCCGACACGCTTACGGGGATATCTACAAGGCGGTGGAAATGTGCGTGGAGGAGAAGGGCAAGGCCGAACTGGTGTTTACGTCCGAAGGCGGTAAAGAACAGAGGGAGACCATATTCGATTTCGATTCTCCGGGCGTAATACAGGGCATGCACAACCGCCGCGATTCCATCGAGTCTTTCGCCAGGGCGTGCTTTGAATACGCGCTGTCCGTAAAGCAGGATCTCTGGTTTTCTGCGAAGGACACGATCTCCAAGACCTATGATGAGGAATTCAAGCGCGTGTTTGAAAGCGTATTTGCTTCTGACTACAAGGCGCGCTTTGAAGAAGCCGGCATAGTCTACTTCTACACGCTCATAGACGACGCCGTCGCCCGGGCGGTGCGCTCGAAAGGCGGTTTCGTGTGGGCGATGAAGAACTACGACGGAGACGTGATGAGCGACATGATATCCGCCGCTTTCGGTTCCCTCGCCCTTATGAGCAGCGTGCTGGTCAGTCCGGACGGCTGCTTTGAGTACGAGGCGTCCCACGGCACGGTCACCCGCCACTACTACCGTTATCTCAAGGGAGAAAAAACGTCCACCAACCCCATAGCCACGCTGTGGGCGTGGACGGGAGCCCTGCGCAAGAGGGGCGAGCTGGACGGCTTGAGCGATCTGGCTGGTTTTGCGGATTCGGTAGAGCGCGCCGCGCTTAGGACAATAGCCGACGGCGTTATGACAGGCGACATGGCCGCGCTGTGCGAAAACGGCGCCGCGGGCGTGGACAGCGAGACGTTCCTTAAGGAGATAGCGAAACGGGTGAGCGCCTGATCGTATTCTATGGGCGGGGCAGAGCACCGGAAAACACATACATCAGCCTGTACAAATGATATACCGGGGACCGTCAGGTCCCCGGTATTCTGTATTTCAGGCAAATGCTTCCCCAAACTCATTTGGCGGGCTGTTCGACAATACGGATGCTTTATTCTTCAAACACGCCGTATGTGTCGAGCATATGCTTGGCTATATCATGTACGCAGTTGTAGTATTCCAGGGCGAGGTCAAGCGTCATGTGCCTGAGCGGCAGGCCTTTCTGGTTGTCGTCGTAAAGCAGGCAGCCGCAGCGCGGGCTCTCAGGCTCCAGGTTGAACGCGCCCGTATAGCCTATCTGTTTCAGCGCCAGCATCACCTCGTCAAAGTCGATATGGCCCATGAGGGGCGGCAGGTGCAGGTCCTGGCGCCACATGCGGGTTGTGGAAGCCACGGGCAGCGAACCGAAATTGTCCTGGACATGCAGCCCTCTGAGATGTTTCCCGAGCCCCATGATCGTTTCGTACTGGTTTCCGTCCGCCAGGCTCAGGTGCCCGGTATCCAGGCACGCCTGGTACAGCGGGTGATCCACCGCATCAATAAGGTCTGCCATTTCAGACGCGTCGTGGCAGTAATACGGCTCGTCCCAGCGCCCGACGTTTTCCAAAAGCAGGGTGACACCGGTTTTTTCAAGCGTAGGCAGCAGCCTGCGGGCGTACGCCGTGTTGAAATCAAGATAGTCTTTTTGGGTCATGCCCATAAGCCCGCCCGGGTGGTACACAAGGTTTTTGATGCCAAGCACGGCGCAGACCTCTATGGAGCGCTGTGTGCGCCAAAGCAGTTTTTCGGTCATGTCCGGATTTGCGGGCTCACCCGCAGGGGCGTGGGCTATCAGCGCGCGTACGCCGATCTTTTCCATTTTCTCACGGGTCTCGCTGGCTGTTTTGAGCCAGTCATCCCGCAAAAACGGCGCGTCGTCCGTTCTCATGGGCGAGAACATGTCGTAGTCCACGTACCTGAAACCGCAGGCGCGTATGCTGCGGTAAAAATCGAATTCGTCTCCCAGTTCGTTCCAGACGGAGCTTCTCGATACAGACAGTTTCATATCCGGTCACCTCACGCAAGCTGGTACGCGTCAAGCATAGTCTCGATTATGTGCCTGCTCCACACGTGCAGGCGGCGGGTAAACTCTATAGGCATTATCCTGAGCGGAGACTCGGAGTGGTAGGGGCTTTGCTTGTCGAATACGCGGGGCATATTCATCCTGAGGTTGAAGCAGCCGTCATACCCGGTATCGACAAAGCCCTGCATCACCCGGTCGTAATCGATATATCCCATCATCGGTGCGAACCCGAGTTCCTCCCGTTCGGGATCCACGGCCAGAGGCATGCCGCCGAAATTGTCCGCAAGATCCACGCTGCGTATGCTTTTGCCCAGCAGGCAGATGTCAGTATAAGGTTTGATCTCGGCAACGCCTATGTGGGCCACATTCAGGTTGGTCTTCAGGCGTTCGGGGTCGCCGAGTTTGCGCATTATGTGATTCAGCTCTATGGCGTGATGGGTGTAGTGCGGTTTTGTCCACGAGCCGCTGTGCTCGATGAGCAGCGTCACGTCCGCGTCCTGAGCGGTGCCGAGCAGGCGCTCCAGGTAACTCAGGTTCGCGCTTTCATATTCCCGCCGGGTGTTGTTTTGGGCATAGCCCAGGGGGATCACGACGTTCTTGATCCCCAGCATCCCTGCGCCGAGCACGGCTTTATGCACGCTTGGTTCGTCATACAGGGGATTATACCCGGCGACATGGGCAACTGCGGGAGCTATTCCGGATTTTTCAAAAAAACCGCGTGTCCTCTCTGCCCAGCCGCTTTCATGCGGCGAAGCCCATTCGCCCTCGTTCGCGGGCGAGAAATCGTAATCGATGTAATTGAATCCGCAGTTTTTAAGTTCTTCAAAGCACTGTGTCTCGCTAAGCCCGTATTCTTTCCATATCGGGCTGACAGCAGCAGATATAATCATATGATCACCCCACATGAACAGGTCTTGCGCCAAATGGACCGCATCCCGCGCCTTTCGCGCGAAAAAGCTGCGTTTCGATTTTAATGCTATTCACGTTTGGTGTCAAGCGTGATCCGCATTAAAAGAAACAGGATCGACCGAAAGGGCCGATCCTGTTTGCCGCCCGGGGACCCGGGCTGATCCGATGCGGAAACAGTGTGCGCTCAGTTTGCGTAGTAGATCTGCGCCAGGCCTCCGTGGGAGGTCTCCCGGTACTTTTCGTCCATGTCTTTGCCGGTGCGGTACATGGTGGCGACGACTTCGTCGAACGAGATCTTGCGGGTAGAGAAAAGGAAGCGCGACAGGTTTACTGAACTGATGGCGCGCATGGCGGCGACCGCGTTGCGTTCTATGCAGGGGATCTGCACCAGACCGTTCACGGGATCGCAGGTCAGGCCGAGATTGTGCTCCATCGCGATCTCGGCGGCGTATTCGATCTGATCTATGTTAAGGCCGTACAGCGACGCCAGCGCCGCCGCGGTCATGGAACACGCGCTGCCTATCTCGGCCTGGCAGCCGCACTCTGCGCCGGAAATGCTGGCGTTGGTGCGTATGACGTTGCCTATCATGCCCGCGACCGCCAGGGCGTCAAGTATCTCGTCTTCCGGGAAACCACGCTCCGAATGCATGTAATACATAACGGAAGGCAGTACGCCGCAGCTGCCGCAGGTAGGCGCGGTGACCACTATATGCTCGTCCGCGTTCTCCTCGCTCACGGCGTAGGCGTAGGCGGCGATGATACGGTTCATGGTCACGTCGGCGCTCTCGTTGTAGCAGCGCTTTTCGAACAGGATCTTTGCCTTTTTCGCCACGCCCAGGCCGCCGGGCAGTATGCCTTCGGCGTTCAGCCCGCGGTGTATGGAGTCTTTCATGGCTTCCCACACCGTCTGCAGATAGCCGTACAGCGACGGGCCTTCCATCCTGCCTATGAACTGGGCCAGATTCAGGCTGCGGTCGTGGCAGATCTTGAGTATCTCGGAAAAATACTTCTGGGGGTAGACTTCCTTTTCGTCGTCGGATTCCTCGTTCTCTATGCGTATGGAACCGCCGCCGACGCTGTAGATGTAGTTGCTTCCCAGCAGCGTGCTGCCCTTAAAGGCTTCGAACAGCATAGTGTTCGGGTGGGGAAGATTGCCCTTCTCCCGGTCGAACACCACTACCGCGCCCGGTATCGCGCTTTTGATCGCCTTCTGGGTGCCGTGCCCTTCCCCGGTAAAGGCGAGGGAGCCGAACAGCGTCACGCGGAACGCGTCCGCGTCAGGATATCTGCTTTTGAATACCTGCGCGGCGTTGTAGGGACCGACCGTATGTGAACTGGAAGGCCCGTTGCCGATCTTGTATACGCTTTTGATCGTTTTCATTTTCTATTCTCGCTTTCGCTGTAAGAATGGCTCAAAACGGCAACTGTTTGCCCTGCTTTTTCCATTCGTGGAACTCCGCGGTAGCGGTGAACACCACGTCGCCGGAGGAGTTGAGCGCGGTCTCGAGAGAATCCTGTATCACGCTCACTATGAAGCCTACGCCCACCAGCTGCATGGCGATGTCGTTTGAGATGCCAAACAGCGAGCAGCCCAGCGGCACCAGCAGCAGGGAGCCGCCTGCTACGCCGGAAGTGCCGCACGCGGAGAACGTGGCCACTATGCTCAGGAATATCGCCATGGGCAGGGTGACGTGTACGCCGGTAGTGAACGCGGCCGCCAGAGAGAAGATGGTTATCGTCACCGCCGCGCCGTCCATGTTAATGGTGGAGCCCAGCGGTATGGACACGGAATACAGGTCTTCATCCAATCCCAGCTGCTTGCACAGTTCCATATTCACGGGTATGTTTGCCGCCGAGCTGCGGGTGAAGAACGCCGTGGTACCGCTCGCTTTTATGCAGCGGAATATCAGCGGGTAGGGATTGCGCCGCAGCATGCTGCCCACGATCATCGGGTTTATGATAAGCGCTACGATGAGCATCGTGCCCACCAGCAGCAGTACCAGCTGACCGTAGGTGGCGAATATGCTCAGTCCGCTTTCGGATACCGCAGTGAAGACCAGACCCAGTATGCCGAACGGGGCGCAGGCTATGATCCAGTGCACGACCTTGGAAAACGCGCCCGCAAAATCTTCCAGCGCCGCTTTGGTGCCGGGGGAAGCCAGTTTGAGCGCCAGGCCTATGATCACGGCCCAGAACAGTATGCCGATGTAATTGGCGTTTGCCAGGGCGTCGACAGGGTTCACGACTATGCTCTTAAGCAGGTTGAGCACCACGCCCGTCATGCCTTCCGGCGCGGTGTATCCCGCCGCTTCCTTCGCGGCTTCGGCCACTTCCTCGCCTTCGAGCGGGATCTTGAGCGGGAAGAGGAAGCTTGTGAACACGGATACGATCGCCGCGCAGAGAGTGCTCAGCAGGTACAGTATGATCACCTTGCTGAACTTCTTGGCGTTTCCGCCTTTCGCATTGGCCAGCGAAGACGCGACCAGCACGAATACAAGTATGGGAGCTATGGCCTTCAGGGCGTTCACGAACAAAGTGCCGGGTATGCCTATCCACGATACTTTGGGACAGATGAAACCCAGCGCCGCGCCTATCACAAGGCCGATCAATATGCGCAGGATCAGACTCAGGGAGTTCCATTTTCTGATAATACTCATTGCCATCCTTCCTTTCGCTTCGTGTACCGCTGAACATCGCTGCGTGTTTTGACATACTTAGCATATATTCTTTACAAGGCACGGTTTTTCCTGCCTGCGTTCTGCATACACGGCATAATTATATACTGACAGGCGGACTTGCTCCCGTTCCTGTCCGATGGAATAGCCAAATGTCCGCGGCGGAGCCGAGCAGCTGACAGAAAAGAGAGGGTCAGACCCTCTCGATTTATTGGCTGTGATTCAGGACGCCGAGGCGCCAAAGGCGTCCAGCATTACCCGGTTCAGCAGA